>NZ_DASYZI010000448.1:0-2522 GCF_035946395.1 Actinocrinis sp. | reverse complement strand
GGCGGTGTGGTACCGCCGCCCGGCCACCAGCAGCTGCTCGGCCGGGAACTTGGTGATGATCTCGCAGCCGTCGGCGGTGACCACCACCTCCTCCTCGATCCGCGCCGCGGACCAGCCGTCCGCGGCCGGCCAGTAGGTCTCCAGCGCGAAGACCATGCCCTCTTCCAGCGTTTCGGGGTGGTCGAGCGAGACCAAGCGGCTGAAGATCGGCTTCTCCCAGATGGACAGGCCCACCCCGTGGCCGTACTGGAGCGCGAACGCGGCCTCCTCGTCGGGGAAGCCGAACTCCTGCGCGCGTGGCCAGACCGACACGATGTCCGCGGTCGTCGTGCCGGGGCGGACGAGCGCGATCGCCTGGTCCATGTATTCCCGGCAGCGCATGTACGCGTCACGCATCGCGGGCGAGGCGCTGCCCACCGCGAAGCAGCGGTAGTAGCAGGTGCGGTAGCCCATATGGCTGTGCAGGATGTCGAAGAACGCTGGATCACCGGGCCGGATCAGCCGGTCGGAGTACACGTGCGGGTGAGGCGAGCAGCGTTCCCCGGAGATCGCGTTGACTCCTTCGACGTATTCGCTGCCGAGGTCGTACAGTGTCTTCGCGACCAGTCCGACGCATTCGTTCTCGCGGACTCCGGGACGCAGGAAGCTGTAGAGCTCCTCGTACGCGGCGTCGACCATCGAGCAGGCCTGAGCGAGCAGGCCGATCTCGTCGGGTGTCTTGATCCGCCGCGCTTCGAGGAAGAGCTGCTGCCCGTCCACGACTTCGAGCCCCGCGCGCTGCAAGGCGAACAGCACCGGCGGCTCGACCACGTCCACGCCCACCGGCTCGTGTTCCAGGCCGTGCTCGGCCAGTTCCACGTAGATCTTGCGGGCCAACTCGTCGGCGATGCCCGCGTCCGGATGGAACGCGCCGCGCAGCGTGGAGATCCCGGCGCGTGCCCGCTTCGGCCCGTCCAGCCAGGGGTTGTAGAGCTGGTGGTGGCGGGCGGCGGAGCCGAAGTCCCAGACCACCGGCTCGCCGGCGCTCGAGGCGCCGGTGTTCGATTCGGCAGAGCCCGCTGCGGCCCGTGGTAACAGGGCAAACCGAATCAGCTTGTCCACGGCCCACGTCCCGATGTGGGTCGCGGTCATGTACCGGATGTTGGCGAAATCGAAGGCCAGCAGCGAACCCAGCGACGAGGCCGCGAGCGTTTCGCGCAGCCGCGCGAGCCGCGACTCGCGCAACCGCTCGGGATCGACGCGCTGCTCCCAGTCGACGGTATTCAGACCGAACGTGCGCGTCGCACCTGCGTAGGGACCGGACGGGGTGTGTGTAGCGACAGCCATTGGCGCCTCCTCGACCAGTCCGCACGCTAAGCCTGACTTCTCGATGCGTCAAGTACTGCTTAACATGATTGAATCGGGGCTGCGCTGGATCCAGGTTCGGATCGAGTACGGGAGACTGGCCGGGGTGCCGGAGGGAGTCGGGATGCCGTCGGACGTGCCGTGGCTGGGCCTGCGCCTGCGGGAAGCGCGCGTGGCGAAGGGGATGAGCCTGCGCGCGCTCGGCGACGCGGTCGGGGTGTCGGCGAGCATGATCTCCCAGATCGAGACCGGCAGAAGCCGTCCCTCAGTCAGCACCCTGTACGCCATCACCACCGCGCTGGAGATCTCGATCGAGGACCTGTTCACGCCGCCGGCAGAGCACGGTGATGCGGGACAGAGTGTTCCGGGACAGAGTGTTCCGGGACATAGCGATCTGGGACACAGCGTTCTGGGACACAGCGATCCCGAGCACGGTGATTCAGACGGTGACTCAGGCCGTGGCGATTCAGGTAGTGATGATTCAGACAGTGGTGATATGGACCGTGGTGACTCAGAACGGCGCGATGCGCGGCAGGACCGGGATCAGGACCGCGCTGCGGCCGTCGCGCGGCTGAAGTCCGGCCCGCTGGTGCATCCGGACCAGCGCGCGCAGCTCACCCTCGACTCCGGGGTGACCTGGGAACTGCTTGGTGACCTGCCCGGCCGGCCGTTCGACTTCCTTCGGATGACCTATCCGCCGGGCGCGCGGTCGTCCGTGACCGGCGCGCTGATGCGGCACGCCGGCTGCGAGTACGGACTGCTGCTGAGCGGGGAACTCGTGCTGACCCTCGGCTTCGAGGAATTCAGGCTGCGCGCCGGCGATTCGGTCTCGTTCGAGTCGAGCGTGCCACACGGCTACCGGAACGACGGCGACGAGCCAGCGGTCGGGGTGTGGTTCGTGACCGAGGAGCCGCACCGCAAGATCTGGACATCGGCCAGTTAGCGTGGCTTAACGCAGGTTGACAGGCGGCTTGACGCGACTTGACACGACTTGACGTGATGCGCCGGTCAGCCGTGTGCGGCTACCAGCGTTCCTTGTGGACGATTTCCTCGTACGGACGCCGGGGAATGGTCCGCGCGCTCACGTCGCCGAACTGCCCGGCGTCGTCGGCCGCGTGTCCGAGCAGCGCCAGTCCGATCGGAATGTAATCCTCCGGGATGCTCAGCAGTTCGCGCAG
>NZ_DASYZI010000447.1:0-14828 GCF_035946395.1 Actinocrinis sp. | reverse complement strand
TCACTCCGGACAACACCCACCACGCGATGGTGATGGGCTACGAGGCGGCCGACGCGCTGGGCTCCGGCAAGTTCGACAAGGACCACTGGTCGGCCGCACGCGACCGGTTCGCGCACAACCTGGCCGAAACCTGACCCTGCGCCGCACGTAAAGGGTGCGCGGGCCGGTGGCCAGGCTCGCGTGCCGATGGCCGTCGCCTGGTCACATTGTCATCGGTCGCCGCGTCATCGATCGCCGCGCAGTGTCGTTGGTGCGGCTGACGCCGCGTGGCACTGCGACTCCCTCCTCCGCCTTGCCACGCTCGGCTCTCGACCCGCAAGCACACACAGCACCAGCCGCATGAACAACACCGTCGGCCACCAACCCGCGCACCCTAGCGCCCCACTAAGCCACTAAGTCACACCACGCCCTTACCGCGTTTTTAGCTTGAACACAGGAAGCTGCGGGACATTGGTGTAGCAGGAGAAGCCGCCGGGAACGACCGGGATCGCCTGGCTCGGCAGCGAGTTCGGAGAAGGGTACGGAATCCGGCACGCGGTCCCCGGATCGTCCTGGCTCCCGGCGGCGCCTGTCCACCAGATATCAGGGGCCTGTAAGGAGTCGTGCGCAGACTGGACGTGCCGCGGCCGAGGGCGGGAGCGACTCGGCGCGCGACGTGCCGCTCTGCCCGGCTCGGCTGCGGAGGTGCGTCGTGACAGCGCTGGACCTGCCGGATTTCGGCATCCACGGGAACAGGCGTGCCGTGACCGTCCGGGGGCGCTGGTCGCTCGTCCCGGGCGGCGGAGTGCAGACCCTGCCACGCGCGGGCACCCGCGCGCTCACCACGGGGTTCACCCGGAAGCTGCTGGCGCGCCGAGACCGCGTGAGAGCGCTCCCACTGGTCTCCGGGGCGCTCATCGTCGGCGACCCGGTACATCTGACGGTCGGTGAGATCGCCGTCGCCGTCGACAAGACGCGCTCGGTGCGGCTAACGATCGCCGAAGTCACGGCGCTGGGCAATCGCCGGTTCGCCGTGGAGCTGATCGTCTCGGCGCTCGGCGACGACGCCGGACCCGACGAGGTCGCCCGGCTCGAAGGGTATGCCGACCGCGGCCGTGACGGCTCGCTGCGCGTCACGCTCAACGGTCCGGCGCCGACCGGCCTCGGCGGCGCGGGCTCCCGTATCCGGCTGTCGGCCGCCTTCGCCCGCTGATCGCCCCGTTCGTACCCGCACTCCGCTTCGTACGCTCGGTCGATAGGCGCGCCGGCCCCACCCGCTTCCGGCCGCCAAGGGTCGGCGGCCCGTCGCCCGCCATTCACCCCGTGTTCGGTTCGGCCTGCGAGAAAGGGATCCTTACAGCAAGGGTCGACAGCTCAGACGATCGATGGGTAACGAGTGCTCGGACAGACCTAGCCTGGGTGGGGGCGTCCACAATGACCCGTTTCTACCGTCCCGATCGGATCGACTACGACGTCGTGGTGCTGGACCAGCAGTCCGGCGTCAGCCGATGGGCGACCGCCGGGGTGGAGGTCGTGGAAGCGCCGCACGCGCTGGTCGACGGCGGCGGTTCGATGGCCAGCGAGTCGTTCCGCACATACGCCGCGTCGGTGGCCCCGCGGCTGCGGGACTTCGCCGAGCAGGTGGCGACCGTGGACCAGTTCGGCGCGACCATGCACCGATATCAGAGCTATCAGGCGGTGCGAGCGGTGCTGCGCGACGCGCAGGGGGTGCTGCTGGCCGAGGTGCGGTGCGACGGTTCTGTCACAATTCCCGGTGAGCTCGACCAGGATCTGCGCCGGCAGTTCATCGGCATGATCAACGGCTGGCTGCCGATGACGATCCGCGAGGTCGACCGCAGCAAATATGACAATGCATTGGCTTCGCTGGTCAAGGCGCGCCGTGTGGTGGACGCGATGCTGCGCGAGGTGGTCGGGCTGGCGGCCGGTGGTCTGGACCCGATGCCGTGGGAGCTCGTCGCGGCCGCGATGGGCGTGCCGCCGGAGACGCTGGACTCCTGGTACCGGGCACCGGACGGCCTGGCGAAGTGACTATTGTTGCCGGGTGGTCCCCGGTCTAGTGGGACGCATCACACCGAGTGTCAGCAGGGGTTGAGCCTTGTCCGGGACTGTGTCGTACTTCGAAGCCATCGTCATCGGCCTGGTCCAGGGCGTGAGCGAGCTGTTCCCGGTCTCCAGCCTCGGGCACGCGGTGCTGATCCCCGCGTGGCTCGGCGGCAGCTGGGCGAGCACGATGGACATGACGGCCAAACAGTCGCCGTACCTGGCGCTGATCGTGGCGCTGCACGTGGCCACGGCCGCCGCGCTGATCCTGTTCTTCTGGCACGACTGGGTCCGCATCGTCAAGGGCCTGATCAGCTCGGTCCAGAACAAGCGGATCAGCACGCCGTACGAGAAGCTGGCCTGGGTTCTGATCATCGGCACCATCCCGGTCGGCATCGCCGGCCTCATCCTGGACAAGCTGCTGCGCGAGCATCTGGGCAAGCCGTCCTGGGCCGCGGTGTTCCTGATCTTCAACGGTGGCCTGCTGTACGCAGCCGAGCGGCTGCGCGGCGGGCCGGCCCGGTCCGCCGAGACCGCGGACGGCGACGGACGGCGCGGCGAGCGCGGCGCGACGGCGGCCATGGCCAGCGGCGGATCACGCCGCAAGCAGAGCGCCGCGAGGTCCGAACCGCAGCGGGAGCTGGACCGGCACGGCCGGGAACTGCCGCCGTCGATCGCCAGTGACGTCCGGCTGGCCCGGATGGACCGGTCCACCGCGGCGCAGATCGGCGCGGCGCAGATCCTCGGCCTCTTCCCGGGCCTGAGCAGGTCCGGGGCGACGATCGTCGGCGGCATCTTCAAGGGCCTGCACCACGAGGACGCGGCCCGCTTCGCCTTCCTGCTGGCCACCCCGGCGATCCTCGGGGCGGGCGTGTACAAGCTGCCGGAGCTGGCCAAGCCGGAGAACTCGGGCATCGTCGGGCCGGCGATCGCGGGCTCGCTGGTGGCGTTCGGCGCCGCGTATGTCTCGGTACGCTTCCTGGTGCGCTACTTCGAGACCAGGACGCTCACGCCGTTCGCCATCTACTGCGCGGTGGTCGGCCTGCTCTCCCTCATCCGCTTCGCCTGATCCGAGCGGTTGATCCGCCGGGCCGGCAGCCCGGTCAGCCCGCGACGAGGTCGTCCGCCGGGCCCTCGCCTGCTGCATCCCGGATCTCGGCGGCGGCGTTGGCGCAGCCGATGCCCGGCGACTGCCGCAGCTTCTCGGCGATGATGCCCATCGCCGCGCCGACGATGGCCACCTCGTCCGCGGACATCAGGTCGATGAACAGCTCGCGCACGTCCTCCACGTGTCCGGGCGCGGCCTCGCGCAGCAGCGCCCAGCCCTGGTCGGTGATCACGGCGAAGGCCCCGCGCCGGTCCGAGGGGCACTCCTGCCGCTCGACCAGCGAGGCCTTCTCCATGCGGCCGATCTGGTGTGAGAGCCGGCTCTTGGACAGCGAGGTGCGGTTGGCCAGTTCGGTCATCCGCAGCCTGCCCTCCTCGGACTCGGACAGCTCGACCAGGACCTGATAGTCGGTGAGGTTGAGGGAGTGGCGCTCGTGCAGCCGGTCCTCAAGCTTCGCCGGGAGCAGCCGCATCACCTCAAGCCAGGCACGCCACGTCCGCTGTTCGGCATCGCTGAGCCAGCGCGGGGCGGGGTCGTTCATATCTCCAGGGTACCGTCTATTAGTTGAATCCTAAATATTCCATGCGTAGACACAACGCCCACATCCCCGTTCTTGCTTCCCACTATCCACAGGAAACCTTAGACGGCACCGCGCTCTAGACGGCGTCTAGAGCGGTTCAGATGTTGGCAAACGGTCTATACAAGTGGTCTAGACGGTGCGCTCGACCTCCGCGTCGGCACCGGCCTCGGCAGCGACGCGCATGCCGGCTTCAGCCTCGTCGGCCTCGGTCGTCGGCGGTTGCGCTGCCGATTCTGCCGCCGCGTCTCCCGCCGCCGCCTCGACCTCAAGCAGCGAGGCGCTGTGCAGCTCACGCTCGACGGCGGCACGTCCGCCGCGCAGGCCGAACAGCCGCTTCGCCAGCAGCAGGTAGAGCACGGCGAGCACGTTGAGCACCAGCGTCCCGATCTTGAACAGGGACTGCTTGTCGACGATCTCGTAGACCTCGATGGGCAGGAACGCCGCGGTCGCCACCACGGCGAAGTACTCGCCCCAGCGCTTCGCCAGCCACAGACCGACCGCCTCGATCAACTCGATCAACGCGTAGGCGCCCAGCAGGATCGCGACCACGGTCAGCGTCGAGTGCTTGTAGTCGAAGCTCTTGCGGATGAAGTCCACGATCGAGGAGTGGTCCAGGTCGTAGCCCCAATGCCTGGCCACCGGACGCAGCACGGTCACGTCCTGCTCGAAGAGCTGGGAGAGCGCCGCCTGCGAGTTCTCGAACCGCCACACCGCGTACGCCACGCCACCGACCAGCAGGAAGCGGAATATCCGTTCCAGCGCGAGCAGCCGCATGATCATGATCGAGCGCAGCGCCTTGCCACGCGGCACCACCGGGGCGTGCGCCGCCGGTCCTGAGGCCTTCGGCGCGGCCAGCACGAAGTCACCGCACCGCAGGCACCGCCACGCCGGACCAAGCGCCGTGCCGGTGTGGACGCGGTCGCGGTACTCGGGCTCGGTGGGCTCGTAGAGCACGTGGCCACGACGCGCGCAGTGACGCCTGTTCCAATCCATGGCCACACAGAGTAGACCGCTTGCGTGCGTGTGTGTCCCATAACGTGGGATGCCTGGCTCGGGCCCGTGACATGGTGGGAGAATCCCGAGCGACCAGCGGACGATGGCCACTCTTCGAACCGGTCGCGACCCGCGGCGCAGGGTCGGCCGACGCGCAGCAGCGGGCGAGCCTACAACCGCCCACAAGGCCATGGTCAAGTTCGAAGAGCCATGATGGCCGAGTCCGACAAGCCACGACGAGCACGAGCAAGGAGCCAACCATGCCGGCACTGCGGTCACGCACCTCGACTCACGGGCGGAACATGGCGGGCGCGCGGGCGCTCTGGCGGGCCACCGGGATGGCCGAGGCGGACTTCGGCAAGCCGATCGTCGCGATCGCGAACTCCTTCACCCAGTTCGTCCCCGGGCATGTCCACCTGCGCAACGTGGGCGAGATCGTGGCCGAGTCGGTCGCCAGGTCCGGCGGCGTGTCCAAGGAGTTCAACACCATCGCAGTCGACGACGGCATCGCGATGGGCCACGGCGGCATGCTCTACTCGCTGCCCTCCCGCGAGCTGATCGCCGACGCGGTCGAGTACATGGTCAACGCGCACTGCGCGGACGCGCTGGTCTGCATCTCCAACTGCGACAAGATCACCCCGGGCATGCTGATGGCCGCGCTGCGCCTCAACATCCCGACCGTCTTCGTCTCCGGCGGCCCGATGGAGGCCGGCCAGGCGCACCTGCGCGCCCCGGGCGGAACAGTGGTTCACAGTCGCGACGGCGTCGCGATGAGCGCGGACGAGATCACCAAGCTCGACCTGATCGACGCGATGTCCGCGGCCGCCGACGAGCACGTCTCCGACGAGACCCTCGGCACCATCGAGCGCTCCGCCTGCCCCACCTGCGGATCGTGTTCCGGCATGTTCACGGCGAACTCGATGAACTGCCTCATCGAGGCGCTGGGCCTCGGCCTGCCGGGCAACGGCTCGGTGCTGGCCACGCACACCAAGCGGCGCGACCTGTTCGAGCGCGCCGGCAGCCTCGTCCTGGAACTGACGAAGCGTTACTACGAGGACGACGACGAGTCGGTGCTCCCCCGCTCGATCGCCACGCCGGCCGCCTTCGGCAACGCGATGGCCCTGGACGTGGCGATGGGCGGCTCCACCAACACGGTGCTGCACCTGCTGGCCGCCGCGCAGGAGGCCGGGGTCGGCTTCGGGCTCAAGGAGATCGACGCGACCAGCCGCCGGGTGCCGTGCATCACCAAGGTCGCGCCGAACCGGGCCTCGCTGAGCAAGACGTACTACATGGAGGACGTGCACCGAGCCGGCGGCATCCCGGCCATCCTGGGCGAACTGCACCGCGGCGGCCTGCTCGACGAGTCGGTGCACGCGGTGCACTCGCCGACGCTCGACGCCTGGCTGGAGCGGTGGGACGTGCGCGGCGGCAAGGCGGACGACGCGGCGTTCGAACTCTTCCACGCGGCCCCCGGCGGCGTGCGCACGACCGAGCCCTTCTCGACCGGCAACCGCTGGTCCTCGCTCGACACCGACGCGGAGCAGGGCTGCGTCCGCTCGATCCCGCACGCGTACACGAAGGACGGCGGGCTCGCCGTGCTGTGGGGCAACATCGCGGCCGACGGCGCGGTGGTGAAGACGGCGGGCGTCGCGGAGTCGATCTGGACCTTCCGCGGCCCGGCGCGGGTATTCGAGTCGCAGGAGGACGCGGTCGAGGCGATCCTCGGCGGCCGGATCACCGAGGGCGACGTCGTGGTGATCCGGTACGAGGGCCCGAAGGGCGGCCCGGGGATGCAAGAGATGCTGTACCCGACCGCGTTCCTCAAGGGCAGGGGCCTCGGCGCGAAATGCGCGCTGATCACCGACGGCCGGTTCTCCGGCGGCACCTCCGGGCTCTCGATCGGGCACATCTCCCCCGAGGCCGCCTCGGGCGGCGCGATCGCGCTGATCGAGGACGGCGACGAAATCGCGATCGACATCCGGGACCGCTCGATTACGCTGGACGTGACCGATCAGGTGCTGGTCGAGCGCCGGGCCGCGCTGGAGGCCGGCGGCGGCTACCGGCCGAAGGACCGCGACCGCCCGGTTTCACTGGCGCTCAAGGCCTACGCGCACCTGGCGACCTCGGCGGCCACCGGGGCGGTGCGCGACCGCTCGAAGCTCGAAGGCTGATCCGCCCGCGGGCGGCCCGGGGCCGCCGTGCGCATGAGCAGACGCGAGGAGAGGGACGGGTCCGATGGCGAACCAGTCGAGCCAGGGCGGGCTGCCGTTCGACCCGGTACAGCGGGCCTTCGAGCTGTGGGAGCGCCGCTGGGGCGCCTCCACCTCGATGCTCGCGGTCACCTCGCTGATGCGCGCGCACCAACTGGTGCTGGCCGAGGTGGACGCGATAGTCCGGCCCTATAATCTGACCTTCGCACGCTACGAGGCGCTGGTACTGCTCACGTTCAGCCGCCGCGGCTCGCTGCCGCTGTCGAAGATAGGCGAGCGGCTCCAGGTCCATCCGACCTCGGTCACCAACATCGTGGACCGGCTGGCCCGCTCCGGCCTGGTCGAGCGCAAGCCGAACCCGGAGGACGGCCGCGGCGTGCTGGCCGAGATCACGCCCGAGGGCCGCGACGTGGTGGAGAAGGCGACGGCCGACCTGATGGCGGCGGAGTTCGGCCTCGGCGCGCTGGACACCGAGCAGCACCGCACGCTGTTCGACGTGCTGCGCGACCTGCGCCACGCGGCCGGCGACTTCACCGAGCCGGCGGACACGGCACTGGACGACATGCTGCACTGACGGCTGCCGCGCCCCGGCAGCCGCCTCCTGACGCAGTCGTTCTCACGACACCGCCGTACTGCCGTTTCAAACACTGCTGCCTCCTCGACTCCGTCGGTGTCCGAGCGGCGGATCGACAGGTAGTAGGACGTCCTAGTACTTTGATCCCATGGATGACGCGAGCATCACCGCGGGCCGGGAACGTTGGCAGGCTGCCTATGGCAAGGCGCCGAAGACCGACCGTGACACCACCACGATCTCCGGCGAGGAGACCGAAGCCGTCTACGGCCCGCCGCCGGGCTCTGCCGTCCCGGGCTTCGAGCGGATCGGCTGGCCGGGCGAGTACCCGTACACCCGCGGGCTCTATCCGACCGGCTACCGCGGACGGCCGTGGACCATCCGCCAGTTCGCCGGCTTCGGCAACGCGGCGCAGACCAACGAGCGCTTCCGGGCGATCCTCGCGGCCGGCGGCGGCGGACTGTCCGTCGCCTTCGACATGCCGACCCTGATGGGCCGCGACTCGGACGACCTGCGGTCGCTCGGCGAGGTAGGGCACTGCGGCGTCGCGATCGACTCGGCCGCGGACATGGACGTGCTGTTCGCAGACATCCCGCTCGGCGACGTCACGACCTCGATGACGATCAGCGGCCCGGCCGTCCCGATTTTCTGTATGTACGTCGTCGCGGCGGAGCGTCAGGGCGTCGACGTCGGCAAGCTCAACGGCACGCTACAGACCGACATCTTCAAGGAGTACATCGCGCAGAAGGAGTGGCTGTTCCCGCCGAAGCCGCACCTGCGCCTGATCGGCGACCTGATGGAGTACTGCGCGCGGGGCATCCCGGCGTACAAGCCGCTGTCGGTCTCCGGCTACCACATCCGCGAGGCCGGGTCGACGGCCGCACAGGAACTCGCGTACACACTCGCGGACGGCTTCGGATACGTCGAGCTCGGCCTGTCCCGGGGCCTCGACGTCGACGTGTTCGCGCCCGGGCTCTCCTTCTTCTTCGACGCGCACATCGACTTCTTCGAGGAGATCGCCAAGTTCCGGGCCGCCCGCCGGATCTGGGCGCGCTGGATGCGCGACGTGTACGGCGCGAAAACCGCAAAGGCGCAGTGGCTGCGCTTCCACACCCAGACCGCCGGGGTCTCGCTGACCGCGCAGCAGCCCGAGAACAACATCGTGCGCACCGCGATCGAGGCGCTGGCGGCCGTGCTCGGCGGGACCAACTCGCTGCACACCAACGCGCTCGACGAGGTGCTCGCGCTGCCCTCGGCCAAGGCCGCCGAGATCGCCGTGCGCACGCAGCAGGTGATCCTGGAGGAGACCGGCGCGGCCAACGTCGCCGACCCGCTCGGCGGCTCCTGGTACGTCGAGGCGCTGACCGACAAGATCGAAGCCGACGCCGAGGCGATCTTCCAGCAGATCAAGGACCTCGGCCGGGACGGCACGGTGACCTCCGGCCTGCTGCGCGGCATCGACGAGGCCTACTTCACCGGCCAGATCGCCGAGGCCTCGTTCCGGTACCAGCAGACGGTCGAGAAGGGCGACAAGCGGATCGTCGGCGTGAACGCGCACACCGAGACCATCGAGGCGCCGCTGGAGATCCTGCGCGTATCGCACGAGGTCGAGGTCGAACAGAACCGCGTGCTCGGCGAGCGCCGCGCGAAGCGGGACGACGCCGCCGTCCGCGCCAAGCTCGCGACGCTGCGCGAGGCGGCGGCGCGCGACGGGGTGAACCTCATCCCGCCGATGCTCGACGCGTCACGCGCCGAGGCGACCCTCGGCGAGATCTGCGGCGTACTCAAGGACGTCTACGGCACGTACACCGAGCCCGCCGGGTTCTGACGCGCCTTCACCGCGACACGTGACACAGCGACATGTGACACCGCGACACGTGAGACAACGACATGTGACACGGCCTCAGGTCAGGAACCGCTCCAGCGCCTCACGGGCGCGAGCACTGGAGGCGGCCGTCTCGGCCAGCGCCTGGGCGAGTGCGGCGATCCACTCGTCCAGGCCGACCTGACGGCGCGAGAGCACGATCCCGCGCACCTCCTTGCAGACCTCGCCGACGATCCGGCCCCGGTCGATGCGCAGCGCCAGGCGCAGTTCGCCGAGTGCCACGTCGAGGTTCGTCACCGCGCCCTCGCGTCCGGCCATCCGGTCGGCCATGGTGCGCTTGCGCTCGACCCGGACCGCGTCCGACGGCAGCGAGTCGACCAGGTTGACCGACAGGACCTTCGCGTAGAGGTCCAGGTCGGCGCTGTCCCGGCGCAGCGCCGCGGCCAGCAGTTCCACGTCCATGCCGTCATCGCCGCCGGCGTCGCCGACAGGGACCAGCTCGTCAGGCATCGAGGCTCAGCACCATCGTCGGGCGGTCGATGACGTGATCCGCGCGCAGCGGGCGCACGGCGGTGCCGATGGCGAAGAACTCGGTGGTGTGCGAACCCCAGGTGTGCGAGTGCTGCCGCAGTTGGACGGCGACGATGCCCTCCGCGTCCAGCGCCTCGGCCTCGGCCTGCATCCGGCTCATCGCCAGCTCGCGCGCGTCGTAGAGCGCCTGGGTGAACTGCTCGATCTCGACGTTGCGGCCGGTGTTGCCGATCACCTGGGCGAACCGCTGGTGCGCGACGTGGTAGACGCAGGTGCCCATCACCATGTCCAGCGGCGCGTACCCGGCGCGGATCAGCGTCCAGAAGTCCTGGCCGGACAGGTCCGAGGTGAACGGCTTGTTCTTGTTGTTGCGCCAGTGGCCGTGCGGCCCGGGGTCGGCTCCGTCCGCCTTGACCGCGGTGCCCACCGCGATGAACTCGGCGATGTCGTTGCCGAACTCCTTGAACTCCACCTCAAGGCGCACCCCGACGATGCCGTCCGCGCCCAGCGCGCTGGCCTCCGCCTCCATCCGGCTCATCGCCAGCTCCCAGGCGTGGTACATGGCCTGGGACAGCGTGGTCATCTCCTGGTTCTTCGACCAGCGGCCGAGTTGCAGGCCGACATGGTAGATCGAGGAGCCGAGCACCAGGCCGAGCGGGCGGAACCCGGCCTCGCGCACCAGCAGGAACTCGTTCACCGACAGGTCGGAGGTGAAGATCGAGCCCTTGCCTGGCTTGAGCTGGGCCAGCCGGCGCATGGCGTCCTCGGGCACCCCCTGGGCGACCAGGTCGCCGTCGCCCGCTCCCCGGTCGATGGACTGGTCGGTCATCGTCAGCGCTCCCGATTCAGCGTCATGATGGTCAGTGGCTTCGGCCCGGCGTGGCCGGGCGAACGGTCGAAGCGCGCGATCGACGTGCCGAGGATGACGACCTCGGCGATGTGGTCGCGCTGGTTCTCGTAGGAGGGGCACTCCCGCTCCCGGATGCGCAGGTCCATCTCGTCCACCACGATGCCGTCGCCGCCCTGCCGCTTGGCGTCGGACTGGAGCTGCACGCGGGCGTCGTGCCGGGCCTGGTTGATCAGCTGGGTGTAGCCGTCGACCTCCTGGTTGCCCGCCATGAAGCTCAGCTGTCCGCGGGTGCGCCAGTCGTCGTGCCGGGTCGCTATCGAGATGCCGAGCACCAGGCCGGTGGGAATCCACCCGGCGTGCACCAGCTTGCCGAACTCCTGGCCGGTGACGTGCGAGGTGAACGGCTTCGCCGGATGCACCCTCGACGAGCGCGCACGCACGGCGGTGCCGAGGGCGGTGACCTCCAGGCCACCCGCCGGGAAGTGCCCGACCTTCAGCTTGACACTGACGATCCCGTCGCCGCCCAGCGCCTGGCACTCGGCGACGGCGCGGCCGAGCGCCGTCCAGCGCGCGGTGTACATGGCCCGTACCAGCTCGGAGAACGGCGCCCAGGACGAGGACGAGACCTCGGTGCCGCCGAAGTACGACCACGACCCCGAGCAGCCGTAACGGCCCGCGTACCCGATGTGGTACACCGCCGTGCCCAGGACCTGGCCGACCGGGTCGAAGCCGGCTCCCTCGATCGCCGCGAACTCCTGCGTGGACAGGGCCGAGCCCCACGTGTGGGTCTCGCGGATCCCGGCCATCCGAGCACGGGCGGCCTCGGGCAGGCTCCTGTCCCACTGCTCTGTCATCAGACCCCCGGTCGGAGACGGATGGTGCGCTCTTGGGCAGCGTATGGCATGCGGCACTCCTGTTGTACAACAGGCGTCGCGCAACGACTGTGCGGTACGACAATCGTGCTGTACAACAACCGTGCCTCAGCCGAAGACGGCCTTACCCGGTCCCTGCTCTATGAAGGACCGCATGCCGATGGCCCGATCCTCCGTCGCGAACAGCGCGGCGAACTGGATCCGCTCGATCTCCAGCCCGGTGGCCAGATCGGTCTCCAGCCCGCGGTCGATCGCCTCCTTCGCCGCCCGCAGCGCGAAGGCCGGCCCGTCGGCCAGTTCCGCCGCCCAGGCCAGCGCCGTCGGGTATACCTCTTCAGGGGCGACGACCCGGTCGACCAGGCCGAATTGCAGCGCCTCGTCCGCGGCCACCAGCCGGCCGGTGAAGACGAGGTCCTTCGCCCTGGCCGGTCCGATCAGCCGGGACAGCCGCTGCGTGCCGCCGGCTCCGGGGATCAGCCCGAGCTTGATCTCGGGCTGGCCGAACCGGGCGTCCGTGGCGGCCACCCGCAGGTCGGCGCACAGTGCCAGCTCGCAGCCGCCGCCGAGGGCGAAGCCGTTGACCGCGGCGACGACCGGCTTCGGAATGCGGGCGATCGCCGTGAACGAGTCCTGTAGGGCGCCGGAGCGCCGAACCATGTCCGTGTACGAGAGGTCCGCCATCTCCTTGATGTCGGCCCCGGCGGCGAAGACCTTCGGCCCGCCGTAAAGCACCACCGCACGCCACTGCGGGAGGGCGCTGACCTGTTCGGCCGCCGCCTTGAGCTCGTCCTGGACCTGCTCGTTGAGCGGGTTCAGCTTGGGCCGGTCGATCCGGATCGTGGCGACCTTGGGCGTCGCGTCGTCGACCTCGATGCGTACGTACTCGGCGCTCCACACCGTCCGCGCTGTGTTGCTCTGCGCCGCTTCGCCCTGTGCCGGGTCAGTCAAGGCTGATACTCCTTCGGATCGCCGTCTCCCCGCCGCCTGTCTGCGCACCGGCTTTCGAGGAGCCCACCTGCACAGTTCATCCAACCATGCCGGTCGGACGGCCGAAATTCCCGGGCGTCCGAGCTTTGTCACAGCCCGTCAAAAGGCACAATGGACACCATGAGCGACCAAGCTGGCGATCCGGCGCCCGCCGAGCACTGGGACCGCCCGTGGCCGGGCCACTGGCACCCGCTCGGCGCGAGCCACGACGGGGAGGGCGTGAACTTCGCGCTCTGGGCCGCCGGGGCCGAGGACGTCGAGGTCTGCCTGTTCGACGACTCGGGGAACGAGAACCGGGTCGCCCTGACCGAGTCCACCTTCCACGTATGGCACGGCTACCTCACGGGCGTCGGCCCCGGACAGCGCTACGGCTTCCGGGCGTACGGGCCGTGGGATCCGGCCAGGGGCCGCCGCTGGAATCCGGACAAACTGCTGCTCGACCCGTACGCGCGGGCGCTGGAAGGCGACTTCGTCCTCGACGACGCCATCTACGCGCACGTCAAGCACGGCACGGACGCCGACCTGAGCGCCCGCGACGACCGCGACTCGGCGCGCTACGTTCCGCACGGCGTCGTCATCGGGAGCGTCGACGTCAACACCGGCAGCCGGCCGCACACGCCGTGGGCCGAGAGCGTGATCTACGAACTGCACGTGCGCGGCTTCACGATGCGCCATCCGGGCGTCCCCGACGAGCTGCGCGGCACCTACGCGGGCCTGGCGCACCCGGCCGTGATAGACCACCTGATCCACCTCGGCGTCACCGCGGTCGAACTGCTGCCGATCCACCATTTCGTCTCCGAACCGCACCTGCTCGAACGCGGCCTGGGCAACTACTGGGGCTACAACTCGATCGGCTACTTCGCCCCGCACGCGCCCTACTCGGCCGCGGCCCGGCGCGGCGAGCGCGGCGGGCAGGTGCGCGAGTTCAAGGAAATGGTCGCGGCCATGCACCGGGCCGGGATCGAGGTCATCCTCGACGTGGTCTACAACCACACCGCGGAGGGCGGCGGCGCCGGACCGACGCTCTGCTTCCGCGGCATCGACAACGAGAGTTACTACCGTCTCGACGACAAGAACCCCAGCCGGTACGTCGACTACACGGGATGCGGTAACACGCTCAACGTCGTGCAACCGCACGTCCTGCAACTGATCACCGACTCGCTGCGGTACTGGGTCACCGAGATGGGTGTGGACGGCTTCCGCTTCGACCTCGCCTCGGCGCTCGCCCGCTCCTTCCACGACGTGGACAAGCTCTCCTCGTTCCTGACCGTCATCGCCCAAGACCCGGTGCTCCAGCAGGTCAAGCTGATCGCGGAGCCATGGGACGTCGGCCACGGCGGCTACCAGGTGGGCGAGTTCCCGCCGCTGTGGACCGAGTGGAACGACAAGTTCCGCGACACGGTCCGCGACTTCTGGCGCGGCGCCCGCACAGACGTGCGCGACCTGGCCTACCGGCTCTCCGGCTCCTCAGACCTCTACCAGGACGACGGCCGGCGCCCTTACGCGTCCATCAACTTCGTCACCGCCCACGACGGCTTCACCCTGCGCGACCTCGTCACCTACGAGCACAAACACAACGAGGCGCACGGCGAGGGCAACCGCGACGGCACCAACGACAACCGCTCGGCCAACTACGGCGTCGAAGGCGAGTCCGACGACGAGGCGCTCAACGAGCTGCGCCGCCGCCAGATCCGCAACCTGATGGCGACCCTGATCCTGTCCACCGGCGTGCCGATGGTCACCGCGGGCGACGAGTTCGGCCGGACGCAG
The DNA here is from genome assembly GCF_035946395.1 of Actinocrinis sp. Taxonomy (NCBI): domain Bacteria; kingdom Bacillati; phylum Actinomycetota; class Actinomycetes; order Catenulisporales; family Actinospicaceae; genus Actinocrinis; species Actinocrinis sp. Next base: position 491 of record NZ_DASYZI010000447.1, on the reverse strand, counting down.
GGCGGCGACAACAACGCCTACTGTCTCGACGACGAAACCAGCTGGGTCGACTGGGCGCTGCTGGAGAAGGGCGAGTGGTCCAGCCTGCTGGACCTGACCCGCCGCCTGATCCACCTGCGCCGCCGCCACCCGGTCCTGCGCCAGCGCGTGTTCTTCTCCGGCCAGCCCGCACACCCCGGCGGCCTCCAGGACATCGCCTGGTTCCGCCCCGACGGCGAGGAGATGACCGACGACGACTGGTTCGCGCCGGCCAGCGGCCTCGGCGTCTACATCTCCGGCCAGGACATCCGCGGCCGCGGCCCGCACGGCGAGCGCATCGGCGACGACAGCTTCCTGCTGGTGCTCCACGCGGGCGCCGACGAACTGCCCTTCGTCCTACCCGGCGACCCCTGGGCCCGCTGGTACCACAGCGTGATCGACACGACCCTGGAGGGCGACCCCGGCGCTCGGGACAACGTCACCTACGCCGGCGGCGAGGAGATCACCCTCGC
>NZ_DASYZI010000446.1:0-36453 GCF_035946395.1 Actinocrinis sp. | reverse complement strand
CGGTTGTTCGGTCAGTTACACGATTGCCAGCGACTGGGGCACTGGCTTCAGCACCAACATTGTGATCACGAACCTGGGCAGCCCGATCACTTCCTGGTCCTTGACCTGGAGTTTCGCGGGTAACCAGACGGTCACCCAGCTTTGGAACGGCAGTTACACGCAGTCCGGCAAGAACGTGACCGTGACGAACCTGTCTTACAACGGGTCGATCGGCACCAACGGCACCACCAGCCTCGGATTCAACGGCGCCTACACCGGAGCCAACGCCGCGCCCACCAACTTCGCCGTCAACGGAACGCTGTGCAACGGAACGACCAGTTCGCCGTCGGCCAGCGCGAGCCCGTCGCCGTCGCTGTCGCCGTCGAAATCGCCAAGCGCGAGCGCCTCGCCGTCGAACTCGCCGAGTTCCTCGCCGTCGGGTTCGCCCAGCGCCAGTCCGAGCGGGAGCAGCACGGGCGGTACCCCGGCCCCGGCGCTGCACGTCTCGGGTAATCACCTGGTCACCGCCGCCGGCACGAACTACCGGCTGCTGGGCGTCAACCGGTCCAGCGGCGAGTTCGCCTGCATCCAGGGCAACGGGATGTGGGACGGCCCCGCCGACCAGACCATGATCAACGCAATGAAGACCTGGAACATCCACGCCGTGCGCATCCCGCTGAACGAAGAGTGCTGGCTCGGCACGAGCGACGTGCCCGCCGCCGGCACCAGCGGAGCCGCGTATCAGCAGGCCGTGAAGGACTACGTCAACCTGCTGGTCGCCAACGGCATGAACGTGATCCTCGACCTGCACTGGACCTACGGCCTGTACACCGGCAGCGGCGCGGGCTGCTCGGACGTGAAGGCGACCTGCCAGAAGCCGATGCCCGACATGCAGTACACCCCGACCTTCTGGACTCAGGTGGCCACCGCGTTCAAGGGCGACAACGCAGTGCTCTTCGACCTGTTCAACGAGCCCTACCCGGACGCCGCCGACGGCTACAACAGCCCCACCGCGGAGTGGACCTGCCTGCGTGACGGCGGCACCTGCAACGGCATCGGCTACCAGGTCGCAGGCATGCAGACGCTGGTGAACGCGGTGCGCGCGACTGGCGCTAGCAATGTCCTGATGGTCGGCGGCCTGGCCTGGACCAACGACCTGAGCCAGTGGCTGGCCTACGAGCCGAAGGATCCTGACAACAACATCGTCGCGTCTTGGCACTCGTACAACTTCAACGCCTGCTCGAACACCTCCTGCTGGAACACCAACATCGCCTCGGTCGCGGCGAAAGTTCCGGTTCAGGCCGGCGAGATCGGCCAGAACAGCTGCGCCCACGACTACATCGACCAGGTCATGTCCTGGGCCGACACCAACGGGATCGGCTACACGGCCTGGACGTGGAACCCGTGGGGCGTCTGCGGCAGCGAGGGCAATGTCCTGATCAACGACTGGAGCGGCACCCCGACCAGCACCTACGGCCAGGGCTACCAGGCACACCTGCTGACACAGCACCCGTAGTCGACGACCGGCACGCGCCTTCGGACGCCACCACGTTCGAAGACTCACCCCACCGATCCGGGCCGTCGCTCGCACCCCACCGCGAGCGGCGGCCCGGATCCATGTCAGGCGTCTTCGTTTCGGTTGGCACGGGATTGCTTGCCACAGGTTGCTTGCCACAGGTTGCTTGCCACGGGGTTGCTTGCCACAGAGTCGATTGCAACAGGGCCCGACAGCCCGGGCCGACGACACGGTGCTCGGCCACAAGGCTTGACGGCGCCCGGAAGCCGGTCTACTTTCAGCCGAAATGTTTCAGGCGTCTTTCGAAAACTTTCGGAGAGTTCGTCCCGCACCGTCCTCCCCCGCGGAAGGGATGTAGATCGTGCTTCGCCCTCTGATACGAGCCGTCTCCCGAGCAGGCCGCGGCCTCGGCCGCCCGGTGGCTGCCCTCGGCGTCGGCACCGCGCTGTGCCTCGGCGCTCTGGCCGCCGCGCCCGCGGCGAGCGCCACCACGGGCGCCACCGGGCCGGGCGGCCTGCCGGCACCCACGTCCACGCTGCAACAGGTCACCGACTTCGGCCCAAACCCGACGAACCTGAAGATGTACCTGTACGTGCCTCAGCACGTACACCCCCATCCGGCCGTCATAGTCGCGCTGCACTACTGCGGCGGCTCCGGCCCGGCGTTCTTCGGCGGGACCGAGTACGCGTCGCTCGCCGACCAGTACGGCTTCATCGTGATCTACCCGTCGGTGACCCGCACGTCACTGGTCTGCTTCGACGTCTCCACGCCGGGCGCGCTGACCCATGACGGGAACAGCGACCCGGTCGGCATCGTCTCCATGGTGCGGTACGTCGAGAAGGCCTACCACGCCGACAAGCAGCAGGTGTTCGCCACTGGCATCTCCTCCGGGGCGATGATGACGAACGTCCTGCTCGGCGACTACCCCGACGTGTTCGCCGCCGGCTCGGCGATGTCCGGCGTCCCGTTCGGCTGCTTCGCCACCACCGACGGCTCGCTGTGGAACAGCACCTGTTCCAGCGGCCAGCTGAGCATGACGCCCGAGCAGTGGGGCGACCTCGCACGGGCCGCCTACCCCACCTATCACGGCCCGCGCCCGCGGATGCAGCTGTGGCACGGCACCGCGGACGCCGTCCTGCTCTACCCGAACTTCAACGGAGAGGTCGCGCAGTGGACCAACGTCCTGCACGCCGATCTCGCGTACGTCGACAGCCCGCAGCCGACCTGGACGCACTCGGTGTACGTCGACAAGGCCGGCAAGGTCCAGGTCGACGCCTACAGCGTCGCGGGCGAGGACCACAACCTGGGTTTCCACTACTTCGACTGGGCGAAGCTGGCGATCCAGTTCTTCGGAATCACCGATCACCAGGACGACTGAGCCCCGCAACCGAGTCCCGGTGAACCGCGCTGGCGGCGGCCGGATGTCGTCCGGCCGCCGCCAGCGCGGCGCTTACTCGCCTACTCGGCCGCTGTCATCACGGCTCTTCGAGCTTGAGCGTGGCCGGCATTCACCATCACCGTCCGGTGATGAACTCCAGCGTCTCCGGCCCGTCCGCCGAGAACCGGGTGCGGATCTCCGCCTTGTGCGGATCTCCCTCCACGATCGCCGCGAGGATCCCCGGCCCGCCCTGGCGCGAGAACCGCACGGCCTCCGACAGGTACAGCGTGCGCAGCCGGCCGAGTTCCAGCCCGCTCGCACCGGTCAGCCAGTCGGCCAGCGCGGCCTCGGCGTCGTCAAGCGGTTCGCCTTCACCGGCGAGCAGGGCGTGCAGCGCGTCCACCTGGCCCGCCCGGTCCGGGTGCTCCGCCTCCAGGTAGGCCTCAAGGCGCCGGCCCTTCTCCGTGAACGGCGATTGCAGCATGCACACCAGCTGCCGTTCCGTCAGGTCGTACGCCGCCGAGGCGAACGCTCCCGCCACCTCGCGCATCCGCTGCGCCGCGTCGGGACCCGCATAGCGCGCCCGGATCACGTCGATCAGGTGCTGCGGGAACTCCTTCATCCGCATCAGCGACTCGGCGAAGTCCACGTACTCGGCGAGCCCCTCGGCGTACTCACGGCCGTATACGACCTCGCACTTGAGGCCGCGCAGATGGGCCATCAGGGTGGGATTGCCGCAGTCCGACTCGGTGAAGCTGAAGGCGAGTTCGTCGAACTCGAAGCCGAGCAGGCCGGTGAGCAGCGGCCAGTGCTCTCCGGAGGAGTACCTGGTGTCGTCGAAGATGGAGAAGAACCGGATCTCCGCCGGCACGTCGCTGGCCACCGCGCGCTCGCCGATCTCCGCGGCGGCGTCCGGACCGTAGAGGTCGGCGAAGTAGAGCGCCGAGATCCGGTCGGTGGCCTCCAGGAAGCCGCGGAAGCCGCCATCCTGCCGGGCGCCCGGATTGAACCGGTGGCTGAGCCGGCGGATCCAGAGGCTGTACGCGCGCTGCTCCTCCGGCGAGTCGCCGGTGATGATCACGTCCACGCCGCCGGCGTGCGCGGCCGCCATGCCGAAGGAGTTGACCATGCTCAGGTTGCACGCGTTGCAGAACGTCGGGCGCGACTCGCCGAACGTGCGGTGGCCCGTCATGAGCAGGTCGAGGCGGTTGCGGCGCACGACGTCGGGCGGCAGCGGCTCGTACCTGGCGAACGGCTTGACCGCTCGGCCGTCCACCAGCAGTGCCTCGCAGTCGGGGTCCCCGGTGAAGCCGAGCGCGGTGTAGGCGCGGTCGATGTTGTCCATCACCGCCTGCGGCATGCCGACGTGCCGATTGGTGACCGAGCGCAGCCGGAAGGTGGTGCCGAGCCGTTCGAACAGGCACAGCTGCACCGCGCGCACGAAGGCGAGCGTGTACGAGCTGTCCTTTCCGCCGCCGTACGCGACCATCACGACGTTCTCCGCGACCGTCTCGCGCGGCAGGCCGGCGAGCAGACGCGTCGCGCACTGCTCCATTCCGGCCACGTCGGTGGCGGACAGCGTCGAACGCAACGCGGCCAGCACCCGCATCCGGGACCGCGCCGAACCGGGCTGAGCCCCGGCGTCAACGGACATTGCGACTCCTCCTCTTTGCCACCGCGAGCCGGGCCTCCTGCCTGGAGCGCCCGAGCTCGGCGGTCCCCGTGGCCGGCACCTGCGGCTGCGGGCCACCGGCGAGCAACTGCGCCATGGCCCGGACCGTCGGATGCCGGAACAGATCGGTCACACCGATGTCCTGCTGGAACTCGTCGCGAAGCGCCTCGCGCAGCCGGATCAGCGACAGCGAGTTGCCGCCGGCCTCGAAGAACGTGGTGGTCGCGCCGGCCGGACGGCCGAGGATGCGCTCCCAGACCACCGCGACGGCCTGCTCGACGTCGCCCGACGGCGGCTCGACCGCGTCCGCGGCGGCACCGGCGTCCGTCGGCCGGGGGAAGAGCGCGACCACCTTCTTCCGGTCGAGCTTTCCGCTGACCAGCAACGGCAGCGCCGACACCACCCGGATGTCGGACGGCACCATGTAGCCCGGGAGGCGTTCCTGAAGCGCGGCCCTGATGTCCTGGGCGGACACCGCGCCCTCGTCGGTCCCGGGCGCCGGGGCCACCGCGGCGACCAAGCGGTCACCGAGCGACGTGGTGCCGCGCACGACCATCGCGCACGCCTCGCCGATGCCCGGGTGCACGAGCAGCGCCGCTTCCACCTCGCCGAGTTCGATCCGCGCACCGCGCAACTTCACCTGGTGATCGGCGCGCCCGACGAACAGGATGCGGCCGTCGGGCGCATGACGCACCAGGTCGCCGGTCCTGTACAGCCGCTGCCCGCCGCGTTTCGAGTACGGGTCCGGGACGAAGCGCTCGGCGGTCAGGTCCGGCCGATTCAGGTAGCCGCGGGTGACTCCGGCCCCGCCGAAGTACAACTCCCCCACGACGCCGGGCGGCACCGGCCGCATCCGGGCGTCGAGGACGTAAGCGGTCGTGTTGTGCATCGGCCGCCCGAGCGGGATCGGCTCGTCCGGACGCACGATGTTGAACAGCGAGAACGTCGTGGTCTCGGTCGGCGCGCACATGTTGTAGACGGTTTCGACGCCCGGCAGCGCGTAGAGGTCGCGCAGCACCGAAGGCGGCAGGACCTCGCCGTTGGAGAACACCGTGCGCGCCGACGTCGGCAGGCCGCCGATCTTGAGCAGCTCGGCCCAGATCGACGGCACGGCCGTGATGACCGTCGCGGTCTCGGCACCCGGCGTACGGGCCAGCGCGAGCGCGTCCTCGGCGACGACGACTTTGCCGCCGCAGCCGAGCGCCGTGAAGATCTCCCACATGCAGACGTCGAATGCCAGAGCGCTGATCAGCGGCACCGACTCCCAGAGCTCGGTGCCCAGCTCCCGGTGCGCCCAGGTGACGATGTTGATCAGGTTCCTGTGTTCGAGCACGACGCCCTTGGGGCCGCCGGTCGAGCCGGAGGTGAACAGGATGTACGCGGCGTTGGACGAGACGACCGGGGACGCGACGCGGTCCGCCGGAAGATCGCCGACCAGCCAGCCGCGGTCGGACCGGTCGAACCCGACGACTCGGGCGCCGAGGTCGTCGAACATGGAGACGTGCTCGGGGCCGGCGAGTACGAGCCCGATCCCGGCGTCGGCGACCAGAGTCCGCAGGCGCAGCGCGGGCAGCCCCGCGTCGAGGGGAACGTAGACGCCACCGGCCTTGAAGATGCCGAGCATGACGGCGATCAGTTCGAGCGAACGCGGCAGGTGGACGCCGACCCGGACCTCGGGCCGGATCCCGGAGTCGACGAGGAAGCGGGCGACGCGGTTGGCCGCCTCCTCCAGTTCCCGGTAGGTCCACGTGCGCTCTGCCGCCTGAACCGCGATCGCGTCCGGCGTGCGCTCGGTCTGCGCTTCGACGAGTTCGTGGATGCACAGGTGACCGGGATATTCGGCAGTGGTCTGATTCCAGGCCTCGACGACCAGCCGCCGCTCCGCCTCGCTCGCCTGGACGAGCTGCGACACCGTCGCGCCGGGATCGGCCCCGATCCGCTCCAGCAGCGTCTCCAGGCGTTCCAGCAGGCGCTCGACGGTCGAGTCCTCGAACAGGTCGGTGCGGTAGGCGAGCTGGGCCAGCAGGCCGTCGGCAGTGCGGGTCAGGGTGAATTCGAGCTCTACCTTCGCCGTCGTCAGGTTCGCGAAGCCGCCGGCGAACGCGAGACCGGCGGCCTGCGCCGGCTGCCGCTGCTGCTCGTAGCCGAACAGCACCTGGTAGAGCGGGTAGTAGCTGGGGTCGTTCGCGACCTCCAGAGCGCGCAGCACGTCCTCGAACGCCAGTTCCGGATGGTCGTGCGCATCGAGCACGTCCCCCCGGGTGCGGGCCAGCACCTCGGTGAAGCGCGGGTCGTCGGCGAACTCGGTGCGCAGCACGACCGGCTTGGCCAGGTAGCCGACGAGGCGCTGGCTGGCGCGCGTGTCGCGGCCGGACAGCGCGGTGCCCATGACCACGTCCGCGGCGCCGTGCTGGTGCAGGAGCGTCGCACACGCGGCCTGGAGCACCATGAACATGGTCGCGCCGGTCTCGCGCGCGACCCGTTCGAGCGGCGCGACGGTGGCTTCGGGGATGAACCGGGTGCGCCGCGCGGCCTCGAATCCGGTGTGCGCCGGGCGCGGCCCCTTGAGCGGCAGTTCCATCACGTCGGGCGCACCGGTCAGGCGCGTCGTCCAGTACTTCAGCGAGTCCTGGGCCTCGCGCTGGGCGTTCGCGGCCTGCTGCTCCCAGTGCTGCCGGTAGTCCGGCGGCTCGGGCAGCGGCGAGGGACGGCCCTGCGCGAACGCCTGGTAGAGCGCGATCAGTTCGTCCTGGAATATCGCTGCACTGATTCCATCGAACACGCTGTGGTGCGTGCAGACGACCAGTTTGTGCCGCTCGGCGCCGAGGCGCAGCAGCACCGGCCGGAACATGTGCCCGGCCGCGAGGTCGAACGGCTCTTGCGCGAGTTCGTCGGCGACGCGTTCGGCCCGCGGCTCGCGCTGCGCCTCAGGCAGCTGCGACAGGTCGCGGACCGGCAGCCCGGACGGGACCAGGTCGTCGACGACCTGCGCCAGCTCGCCGTCGACCGACCGGATCGCGGTGCGCAGCGCGGGATGCCGGCGCACGAGCTCGTCGAGACAGCGTTCGAGCACCGCGACGTCGAGAGGTCCGTCGACGTCGACGGTGACCGGCAGGTTGTAGAAGGGGTCGTACGGGCGCATCTCGCCGAGCACCCACAGGCGGCGCTGGGTGGCGGACAGTGGCACTGGGCTCCTCGAACCCGGCCGCCGCTGCGCGTCGGCCGACCCTGCGCCGCCGGCCCCGATTCGGTTCGAAGTGTGTGGAACTATCGGTGAGTCCATGGAGATGGAGCCTTCGGATAGGTCGTGCGGGACGGTCGGGGTCGGGTCACCGGATCACCAGGTCACCGGGTCACCAGGTCACCGCGTCACCGGAGCCGGTTTCTCAGTGGCCTGAGACGCCGCTTGCGACGCGCTGGATCGCAGCACGACGGCGGCGGCGACGGTGAACGCGGCGAGCACGAGTCCGGGGACGATGATCGAGCCGGCGATCCCGAACAGGGCGCCCGCGGCGCCGCCGGCCAGCACGCCGAGGATGGTGAAGTTGAACGTGATCGCGTTGAGCAGGCCCACGCCGCGGCCGCGCAGTTCGTCGGGCATGTCGGTGAGCAGGGTGTTGGCGATCGGCACCTGGAACAACCCGGCGAACAGTCCGGTCAGCAGGCACCACTGGAGGATCGCGGCCCAGCCGGAGTGGTGCCAGATCCACTGCGTCGGCCCGAGTTCGGCCATGGCCAGCCCGAACAGGCCCATGCCGGTCAGCAGCAGTCCGTGGTTCTTTCCGAACCGGCGGATCAGCGCGGGGCCGGACAGCGCGCCGATCGCCGCACCCCCGGCCAGCAGCGCCTGCGCGAAGCCGTACTGACGGCCGGACAGGTTGAACACGTTGAGGAACTCGGCGTTCACGTTGGTGGTGAAGAGCCCGTAGACGATCGTCACCGGGATCGCGAGCACCAGCAGCACGCGCAGCGAAGGCACCGCGAGCACGCCGCGGATGCCCGTGCGCATCGACGCCCAGTACGACTCGGCGGCCTGACCCGAGGCCGGCATCTCCCGCAGCACCGCGAGCGAGCCGAGCAGCAGCGCCGAGACCAGGAAGGTCGCGGCGTCGATCCCGAAGACCGTGGGGACGCTCCCCGCGCCGATCAGGAGACCGGCCACCGCCGGGCCGGCCAGGTTGACCGTCTGATACGTGCTCTGGAACAGGGCGATCGCCACCGGGATCCGGGCCGGGCCGCCGACCACCTTCGGCACCGCCGCGATCCGCGCGGTCTCGAAGAACGCCTTGCCGACACCCTCGGCCAGCATCAGGGCGATCAGCGCCCACACGGTGTGCTGCGCCGGGATCATCGCCAGCACGATGCCGATGCGCACCAGGTCGGAGCCGACCAGCAGGATCCGCTTGGGAACCCGGTCGGCCAGCGGTCCGATGAACGCCGCCAGCACTCCCGAGGGCAGCAGCTGCGCCATGACCGCGACCGCGATCATCATCGCGCTGTGCGTCAGCCGCGCCACCAGGAACAGCAGCGTGACCCTGGTCATGGCGTCGCCGAGGAAGGAGACCACGACCGCCAGCCAGTAGCGGAGGTAAACCCGGTCCTTGAGCAGTTCGAGCATCAGGCGCCTTCCCCGTTGTCGGGCTCTGCGAAGCGGATCGGGCCGGCGAGCAGGGTGCTGATCGTCCCGGCCAGGCCCGCGTCGTGCGGTTCGCGCATCATCGTGTAGTGGTTGCCGGCGGCGGCGGCGGTGCGCAGGCCCGAACCGGCCCAGCCGTGCCAGGCCTCGAACAGCGCCGGGTTCGCGGCCAGTTCCGGGTTCGGCTCGCTCGCCCGGATCAGCGTGAGCGGCCCGGCCAGCGGCGTCGGCCGGTACCGCCACATCAGCTTGAGGTTGGCCACCCACAGGTCGACGACCTCCGCGATACGCTCGCGGCCCGACTCGGCCGGCAGGTAGCCGCCGCGGCGGGCCAGTTCGAGCAGGTAGTCGAGGTGCTCCTCGTCGCTCATCGCGGCCAGTTCCCCGGGGCTCTTGCGGTCCTCCTCGAAGTTCCAGACCAGGTTCAGCGCGAGCGCCTCGACGATCTGCGCGCGCCCGGGCTCGTCGGCGGGATCGACGTAGACCGGCGGATACGCGTCGATCAGCACGACCTCGACCTGCTCGCCCTGGTTCTCCAGCTCGCGGCCGATGGCGAACGCGTTGGTGCCGCCATAGCACCAGCCGACGATCGAGTAAGGACCCTGCGGCTGCTGCTCACGGATCACCCGCGCGTAGTCCGCAGCGCGGTCCTCGAAGGTCGCGTAGGGCAGCTTCCCGTCGCGCAACGCCGGGGCGCTGACCGCGTAGAGCGGCCGCTGCTCCGGTTCGAGGAGCTTGCCGAAGGGCATGTAGCAGACCACTTCGCTGCCCGCCGGGTGCGCGAAGTAGACCGGCCTGGCGCCGTCGCGGCCGGGCCGGATCTCGACCAGGTGCGCGTCGGTCTGCTCCTCGTAACCGTCGCGCAGCATCCGCGCGAACCGCTCAACGGTCGCGCCCTGGAAGATGGCGGCCATCGGCAGGCGCTGTCCGAACCGCTCCTCGATCCGCCCGACCAGCTTGAGCACCAGCAGGGAGTGCCCGCCGAGGTCGAAGAAGCGGTCGCGCAGCCCGACCGGCCGCACGTCGAGCACCTCTTCCCAGATCCGCGCCACCTCCAGCTCGACCTCGTCGCGCGGGGCGAGGTAGTCGGCGCCGTCGCGCTCGGCGGACGGCTTCGGCAGGGCCCTGCGGTCGATCTTGCCGCTGGTGGTCAGCGGGAACTCGGCGATCTCGACGAACGCCGACGGGATCATGTAGTCCGGCAGCGTCGCCAGCAGGTGCTCGCGCAGCCGCTCGGCGGCGGGCGCCGCGCCGCGGCCTGCGACGTAAGCGACCAGCCGCCTGTCGCCGGGACGGTCCTCGCGCACGATCGCGACCGCGCGCGAGACGGCCGGGTGCTGCTCCAGCCGCGCCTCGATCTCGCCGAGTTCGATACGGAAGCCGCGCAGCTTGACCTGCCCGTCGTTGCGGCCGAGGAAGACGATCGTGCCGTCCGGCCGGTAGCGGACCACGTCGCCGGTGCGGTAGAGCCGATCGCCCGCACGGCCGCTGAACGGGTCGGGGACGAAACGGTCCGCGGTCAGGTCGGGGCGGGCCCGGTAGCCGCGGGCGACGCCGCGTCCGCCGATGTACAGCTCGCCGGGCAGCCCGACCGGCACCGGGTCGAGGTGCTCGTCGAGCACGTACACCTCGGTGTTGGCCAGCGGGCGGCCGATGGAGATCTCGGCGGCGCCATCCACGATCGGCCACGTCGTGGACCAGATCGTCGTCTCGGTCGGGCCGTAGACATTCCACGCCGGTCCGGCGCCGTCCGCGACGAGGGTCTCGGCCAGCGCCTTGGGCAGCGCCTCGCCGCCCACGACGAGCCGCATCCCGGTGTCGTTGCGCCAGCCGGATTCGGTCAGCAGGTGCCACGTCGCCGGGGTCGCCTGCATGACCGTCGCACCGGACGCCGCGATCAGCTCACCGAGCGCGCGGCCGTCCTGTGCGGTCTCGCGCGGAACGACGACGACGCTCGCGCCGCTGATCAGCGGCGCGTACAGCTCCAGCCCGGCGATGTCGAAGGACACCGACGTGACCGAGGTGAGCACGTCGCCGGGGACCAGGCGGAAGTCCTCGGCGAGGGCCGTCAGCAGGTTGACGAGGTTGCGGTGGGTGACCTCGACGCCCTTGGGCCGTCCGGTGGAACCAGAGGTGTAAATGACGTAGGCCAGACGGTCAGCACGCACGGTCGGCGCACCAGACAGCGGCTCACGTGCCATGATCGCGTCACGGTCAAGGTCGAGACGGACGACCTCGCCAGCGGCATCGGCGAAGCGGTCGACCAGCGCGCCCTGCGTCAGCAGGACCCCGGCTCCGGCGTCAGAGGTCATCTCAGTGACGCGCCGGGCCGGGAACTGCGGGTCCAGCGGCAGGTAGGCACCCCCGGCCATGAGCACTCCGAGCAGCCCGACCAGCAGATCGCGGGACCGCTCAAGACAGACCCCGACGACCGTCTCCGGTCCGACGCCGAGCGCGGCGAGATGTGCGGCCAGCCGTGACGCCTGGTCAACGAGCTCCGCGTAGGTCAGGCTGCCGTCGGCGTCACGCACCGCCACCGCGTCCGGCGTTCGCACTGCCTGGCGCCGCACCAGGTCGTCCAGGCAGACGCCGGTTTCGCGGGGCGCCTCGGTGCGGTTCCACTCCCCCAGCATCCGCTCGGCTTCGTCCTCGGCGAGCAGCGTGAACGCGCCGATCCGCCGGCCCGGGTCTGCGGTGCCCTGCTCCAGCAGCAGTTCCAGGTGGTCCCACATGCGCGCGACGGTGCTCTCGGCGAACAGGTCGGTGTTGTACTCGAAGAGCCCGAAGAAGTGGTCGGCCAGCACCACGTCGTCGAAGATGCACAGCATGCAGTCGTCTTTGGCCGTCCGGTTGTCGAAGACCAGCGGCTCCAGCTTCAGTCCGGCCAGGTCGAGTTCCGACTCGTGGAAGTCCACGAAGAAGAACGAGGCCTGATAAACCGGGTTGCGGGTCGGGTCGCGGTCGATGTCCAGCTCGTCGAGCAGCATCCCGAACGGCATGTCGTGGTGGTCCATCGCGCCGACCACGGTGGCCCGGGTCGCGCGCAGCAGCTCACGGAACGTCATGTCCGGCCGCAGCGTGGTGCGCAGCGGCAGCATGGTGAGGAAGTAGCCGATGATCGCCTCGATCTCCGGCCGGTTGCGGGTGGAGGACGTGGTACCGACGATGATGTCCTCCTGGCCGCTGTAGCGGTGCAGCAGCAGCTGCCACGCGGCCAGCAGCGCGACGTAGACGGTCACCCCCTCGCTGCGCGCCAGTTCCCTGATGGCCGAGGTCAGCCGCGGCGTCATCGAGAACTCATACCGCGCGCCGTTGAAGGTCTGCACCGACGGCCGCGCGAAGTCGGTGGGCAGCTCCAGCACCAGCGGCGCGCCGGACAGCTGGTCACGCCAGTAAGGCAGCTGACGCTTCCGCACCTCCTGGTCGAGCCACTGCGGCTGCCACTCGGCGTAGTCGGCGTACTGGATCGGCAGCTCGGCGAGCTCGGGCTCGCCGCCGGCGACGAACGCCCGGTAGTACCCGGCGACCTCGCTCTCGTAGATGCCGGCCGACTGTCGGTCCCACACGAGGTGGTCGACCGTCGTCACCATGACGTGCTCGTCGTCGGCGAGCCGGTAGAGCACGACCCGCAGCGGCGGCCCGGCCTTGATGTCGATCGGAACGCTCACCTCGGCGTTGACGAGGCGGAACATCTCGGCCTCGCGCCGGTCGGCGGGGATCGCGGACAGGTCCTCGCGCCGCAGCCCCGGCGTCATCGTCTCGTGCGCGATCTGGACCGCGCGGTCGCCGTCCATCTCGAAGGTGGTGCGCAGCGGTTCGTGCCGCGCGACGACGGCGTCGACGGCCCGCTCCATCGCGTCCGCGTCGAGCGGCCCGCGCAGCCGCGAGCCGAAGAACACGTTGTAGACCGGGCTGGTCTCGTCGAACTGGTGGATCAGCCAGATCCGTTCCTGGTCGAGGCTGAGCCGGTTGCGGTTCGGCTTGTCCCGCTTGGGCACCGCGCCGAGCGCGGGCGCCGGGTGCCTGCCCGCGATCCGCGACTCCAGCAGCGCACGCTGCGCCGGAGAGAGCTTCGCCAGCCGCTGCGCGACGTCGGCCTCCGTGCCCTTTGACAGCGTGCCCGTTGACACCGTGACTTCCGTCATGCGGCCTGTCCCCCGTCCTTGCGGCGGTATCGGTCCTTGAGCTCGGTGAGGTGGTCGAGGCCGGCGAGCACGGCGTCCGGCTCGACGCCGAAGTCCACCAGGCAGGCGACCTCGTCGACCCCGATGTCCACCAGGTCCTCGATGAGGGTTTCGCACTTGTCCGGCGTGCCGAGCAGCGCGGTGGAGTCGTAGTAGCGCTCGAACGCCGCCGCGAGCATGGCGTCCCGCGCCTCGCCGCTGACGGCCGTGTACTCGCTGCCGAAGCTGTCCTGCTGTTCCAGGAAGGTCTTGAGGTAGTCGATGAGCGGCTGCCGCACGAGTTGCTTGACGGCCGCCTCGTCGTCGCCGAGGAAGGCGTGCACCATCACGCTCACCTTCCCGGCCGCCGGATCGTGGCCGTGTTCGCGCCGCGCCGCGCGGTAGGCGGCGATCTTCTCCCCGAGGTCGGACAGCCGCTGGGCCACCAGACCTGTCAGTACATTGGCACCGGCGGCGCCCGCCGCCTTGAACGTGTCGGGGCTGCCCTGCGAGGAGATCCACACCGGCAGCTCCGGCTGGATCGGCCGGGGCAGCGTGCGCGCCTCGACCGGCTCGCCGTACAGGCCGGGGAAAGACACCGCCTCCCCGGCCCACAGCTTCCGGACCCGCGCGAGCCGGTCGAACATCTCCTCGCGGCGGTTCTCGAAACTCTGCGCGGTCGCGTCGGGGGCCAGGATGAAGTCGTCCGGGTGCCAGCCGGCGGCGCAGGAGATCGCAACCCGGCCGCCGGAGATGTTGTCCACCACGGCCCACTCCTCGACGAGCCGCACCGGGTGGTGCAGCGGGAGCACGACGCTGCCGGCCCGGATCTGGATCCGCTCGGTCATCGCGGCCAGGGCCGCGGCCAGCACCGAGGGGTTCGGATACAGCCCGCCGAAGTCCACGAAGTGCCGCTCGGGGACCGAGATCGCGGCGTACCCGTTGCGATCGGCGTACCGCGCGGCCTCGAATAAGAGATCGTACTTGCCGGGGCCCGCCGCCGATCCGTCGCCGGAGAAGAAGAACAGCATGAAGTCCATCACGCTGTCCTCGCGGCGGGCGCGCCGCCGCGGGCCGGGCGCCTGCGGCGAGCCGCCGGGTGCGGGCGCCGGCTTCTGGAGCTTGCGCTCCAGCAGCGCGCGCTGCTGCGGGGAGAGCGCGGCGAGCCGCCCGGTGATGTCGGGGCTCTTCGGACCTGCCCCCGCGCCACCGGCCCCGGTCACGTCCGAAGGGGAGAGGTCGGGCGCCGTCGTCATCAGGCGTCCCCTCCGAGCAGCCGCGCCTCGGCCTCCTGCGGAGACAGGCTCTCGATCTCGGCCAACAGGGCCTCCAGCTCCTCCGGGGACAGGTCTTCCAGCGATCGCGGCCGGTTCGCCCGGATCACCCCGGAAAGGGTACGCACGGTCGGCGCCTCGAAGATGGCGCCCATGGCCAGGTCGTCGAACCGCTCGCGCAGCCGGCCGATGACCTGGATCGCGAACAGCGAGTTCCCGCCGAGGGCGAAGAAGTCGTCGTCCGGGCCGAAGCCGGTCACCCCGAGCACCTCGTGCAGTACCTGCGCGACGGCGCGGGCGATCTCGTCGTCCGGCCACAGAACGGCCGGATCCCAGCCGCCGTCGCCGGCGCGGCGTTGCGCATCGGTCTCGCGGGCGTACGCGGTGGTCGTCAGGGTCGCCGCCCCGGCCAGCACGTCTTGCAGGTCCACGCAGGACACGACCGCCTGCGGCCAGCCCGCGGCCACCACGGGCCAGGCCGCCGCGATACCCGCCGACGTCGGGATTCCGGACTCCTCGCGGGCCCGCCGCAGCTTCGCGGTGATCTCCGCATTGCCGGCGGAGTGCTGCTCAAGCCAGTCGTCCCAGTCCCACTGCCCCCAGTCGACCGCGGTCGCGGCCCGTCCGCCCGCGTACCGGGCGTGGGCGAAGGCGTCGAGGAACGCGGCGGCGGCGCAGTTCTCCAGCTGGCCGAAGCCGCCGACGATGCCGGTCGTCGACGAGACCAGCAGGAACAGCTCCAGCGGATCGTCGCGCAGCAACTCGTCGAGCAGCAGGACGGACCTTGCCCGCGCGGTCAGCGCGGGTGCCAGCTGCTCCCGGCTCTTGAGCGCGACCAGCCCCGAGCCGCGCACGTCGAGAGCGTGGACCAAGCCGTCGACGGCGCCGAGGTGCCCGCGCGCTTCGTCGACCGCCGTCCGCGCCTGCTCGGGATCCGCGAGGTCGGCGGCGTGGTAACGGATCTGACCGGGGTGCCCGGCCAGCAGCGTGGCCAACCGCTGCGCCCGGCCACCGTCCGGCCGGGACTCCGGGAATCCCGGCTCACCGACGAGGAACAACCGAGCCCCGGTGGCAGCCAGGTGTTCCGCGAACGCCATCCCCGCCTCGCCCGAAGCGCCGGTGACGATGACGCCCGACAGCTGCGGCGCGTCCGCCTTCCCGGTCTCGACCGGCGCGAACGTCCGGGTCCACCGGTGGTCGCCTCGGTAGGCGGCGAGATCGTCGTCCGGGGACGCCGTCAGCTCCCTGACGAGCTGTTCGGCCAGCCGGTCGCGGGCCGCGTCGTCTGACGGCATCAGGACGTCCACGGCGCGGCAACGGACCGTGGAGAACTCCTGCGGCAGAACCGTGACGGCACCGAGGATCGCAGCGCGCTGCGGCCCCTGTACTGCCTCGCCGACCACGTCGAAGAGCTGCCCGGTGACGACATCGACCCGGACCGGCTCGTGGTCGCCGGTCTCGGTCAGCGCCTGCACCGCCTGAATCAGGCTGAGATAGCCGAAGTCGAGCGCGCTCTGCCAGCGCTGCGCCGCGTCATCGGCGGCCGGGTCCGAGGCGACGCTCCAGGCGTGGACGACCCGGCCGAACCGGCGTCCGTTCCGTCGCAGCTCCCTGATGAGGCGGCCGACGTGTTCGGGGTGCCGCGGGTCGACGGCGTAGGCGTCATCCGCGCGGCGCTCGAAATCGGCGCCCGCACCGACGGTCACGACCCGGTGCCCGGCGCCGCGCAGCAGCCCGGCGGTCCGGCCGCCGATCCCGAATCCGTCCTCGAAGACCAGGAAATCCGTGGGCTGCGAAAGCGCCGCGCCGCCGCGGCCGAGCGGGCTGCGCCGCCAGACCGGGACGTGGTGCCAGCGGGATTCGGGGAGGCGTGCGCCGATGCGTGCGCCGTCGGCGTCGGGCTTGGGCAGGAGATGGTTCGTGCGCTCGAACGGATAGGTCGGCAGGGGCACGCGGCGCGGCGTCCGGTCGCTACGCGCGGCGAGACGGTCGACGGTCGCGCCGTGCCGCCACAGGCCGGCGAGGCCCTCGGCGAAGGCGTAGCCCTCGGTGATCTCCTCGGTCCGCGAGCGCCGCATGGTGGTGACGATGGCGGGCACCGCCCCGTCGGCGGTGCGGTGGGCGCGGGCCAATCCGGCGAGCGCGCTGCCCGGCCCGGCCTCCAGCAGCACGGCGTCCGTCTTGAGCAGGCTCGCGAGCCCGGCGGAGAACAGCACCGGGCGCCGCGCGTGCTCGGCCCAGTACCGCGGATCGGTGGCCTGTTCGTCGGTGATCCAGGTCCCGGTCACGTTGGAGACGAACGGGATCCGCGGCACGCCGAGATCCGCCTCGCCGACCGCCTCGGCGATCGCGTCGAGCACCGGGTCCATGACCGGCGAGTGGAAGGCGTGCGAGGTCTGGAGACTTATGGCCATGACGCCATGCGCGTCAAGCCGCTTGGTCACGTCCGCGACTTCCTCGTCACTCACGGCGACCACACACGACCCCGGCGCGTTCACCGCCGCGATCGTTCCGAGTCCGTCGAGTACAGCGCTCAGCTCGTCCTCGGGCAACGCGACGGCGAGCATGGCGCCGGTCGGCAGTTCCTGCATCAGCCGCGCGCGGACGGTGACGATGCGCAGCGCGTCCTCCAGCGAGAACACACCTGACAGACAGGCCGCCACGATCTCGCCGAGGCTGTGACCGAGCATGGCGTCCGGCCGCACCCCGTACTCGTCGAGCAGGCAGCACATCGCGTAGTCGAGGGCGAAGACCGTCGGCTGCGTATACTGGGTCTGCGACAACCGCTCGGCGCCGTCCTGGTCGAACGCGACGTCGCGCACGTCCCAGCCCGCGTACTGACGCAGCAGTTCGGCGCACTCGTCCAAGGCGGCGCGGAACACCGGCTCCCGCCGATACAGCTGCGCACCCATGCCCGCGTACTGACTCGCCTGGCCTGGCAGCAGGAACGCGGTCCACCGGCCGTCCACGCTGCGGTCGGCCGGTGCCGGTCCGCGACCGGCAGGCGCAAGGGCCGCGATTGCGCCGTCACGGTCACGACAGATGACGGTGCGCCGGTGGGTGAAATCGGCGCGGCCGGTCCGCAGAGTGTGCGCGACGTCATCGAGCTCTGCCTCGGGATGCGCCCGCAGGTGCTCGGCGAGCTGCCCGGTCGCCTTGTCCAGCGCTTCAGGCGTGCGCGCCGAGAGCGGAAGAACGTGCCAGGGCTCGGACGCGGACGGCTCGCGGGCCGCGGCCACCGGCGCTGCCTCAAGAACGATGTGCGCGTTCGTGCCGCCGAATCCGAAGGAGCTGACGCCTGCGCGCGGCCGGTGGCCGGTTTGCGGCCACGGCGTTCCCTGCGCGCAGACGCGGAACGGCCCGCCGTCGAGTCCTGCCTCCGGATTCGGCGCGGTGAAGTGCAGCGTCGGCGGGATGAAGCGGTGCTCCAGGGCGAGCACGGTCTTGATCAGCCCGGCCACGCCGGCGGCGGCGTCCAGGTGGCCGATGTTCGACTTCACCGCGCCGAGCAGGCATGAGCCGGGCGCGAGGCCGCCGCCGAAGGCGTCGGCGAGCGCGCGGACCTCGATCGGGTCGCCCAACGGCGTCGCGGTACCGTGCGTCTCGACGTAGTCGACGGTCGCCGGGTCGACGCCCGCGACCGCGAGCGCCTCCGCGATGACAGCGGTCTGACCCGCGACCGACGGCGCGGTGATGGCCATCTTGGCGGCGCCGTCGTTGTTGACCGCCGTGCCGCGTATCACGGCGTGGATGTGGTCGCCGTCGGCGATGGCGTCTTCAAGACGCTTGAGGACCACGGCGCCCGCGCCGTCACCGGCCACGGTGCCGTCTGCGGCGGCGTCGAAGGGGCGGCAGTGCCCGTCCTTGGACAGGATCCCGCCCTCTTCGTGGCGGTATCCGGAGGGCTCAAGGAACCGGACCGCCGCGCCACCGGCCAGTGCCGCGTCGCACTCGCGGGTCAGCAGGCTCTGGCAGGCCAGGTGCACCGCGACCAGCGCCGAGGAGCAGGCGGTCTGCACCGTGATGCTGGGACCGGTCAGGTCGAGCTTGTAGGAGACGCGCAGCGCGAGCATGTCGGTGTCGTTGCCGACGGCCACCTGGAGCGGCTGCCCGGCGGTTCCCGCGCCGCGGTGCCTCGCGCGCTCGTGGCGGTAGCCGCTGTTGGACGCGCCCGCGAACACCCCCACGCGCGAGGGCATCCGGCCCGGAACACGGCCCGACCGTTCGAGCGCCTGCCACGCGCACTCAAGGAACAGCCGGTGCTGCGGATCGGTGATCGCGGCCTCGGCCGGAGTCAGGCCGAAGAATTCGGCGTCGAACATGCCGGGGCCGTCGATCGCCCCGGCGACCGGGACGAACGCCGGGTCGTCGTGGGCGACCCCGGCCGAGTCCAGTTCCTGATCGGTGTACCGGGTCACGCCCTCGCGCCCGGAGACCAGCAGATCCCAGAACTCGTCGACGTCGCGCGCGCCGGGCAGCCGGCAGCTCAGCCCGACGACGGCGATCGCGCCCGCGTCGTCCGGCAGTTCCTCGTCGTCGATCATCAGACCTCTCCTTCCCCGGTGCCCTGTCCGCCGGCCGCCGCCACGATGGCCGCGACCGCTGCGGCGAAGCCGCGCAGCGTCGTGTCCTCGAACATCAGCCGCAGCGGCACGCGCACGCCGAACAGCTCCCGCACCTCGGCGACCACCTGTGTGGCCAGCATCGAGTGGCCGCCGAGCAGGAAGAAGTCGTCGGTCGGCCGCACGGCCTCGACCTCCAGGATCTCGGCCCAGATCCCGGCCATGATCCGCTCCGCCTCGGTGAGCGGCGCGTCGTCCCCGCCGTCGTCCGGCGCTCCCGCGTCAGAGCCCGCGGCCGGAGCCGGCAGCGCGGCACGGTCGACCTTGCCGTTGCCGGTCAACGGCAGCGCCGGCAGCGCAGTGAACGTACTCGGCACCATGTACGCGGGCAGTTGCGAGCCCGCGTGCTCGCGCAGGTCGGCGACCGCGACGTCATCGTCGATGCCGACGTAGTACGCGGCCAGGCGCAGGCCGCCGGAAGCGTCGGGGTGCGCGACGACCGCGGCGTCCTTCACCGCCGGATGCGCCAGCAGGATCGCCTCGATCTCGGCCGGCTCGACCCGGTAGCCGCGGATCTTCACCTGGCGGTCCTGGCGGCCCAGCAGCTCGATCAGCCCGTCGGGGTGGTAGCGGCCCAGATCGCCGGTGCGGTACAGGCGCTCGCCGGTCTCCGGGTGCCGGACGAACCGGTACGCGGTCTTCTCCTCGTCGCCGAGGTATCCCATCGACAGCCCGGCTCCGCCGATGTAGAGCTCGCCGACGACGCCGTCGGGGCGCGGCCGCAGCAGGTCGTCCAGAACATGCCAGGTCTGATTCACCATCGGGCCGCCGTAGGGGATGCTCGGCCAGTGCGCCGCGACCGCGCCGATGTCGTACCAGATCGACCAGATCGCGGCCTCGGTGGCCCCGCCGAGGCTGACCACCCGCAGCCCGGGGATCAGGGCCCGGATCCGATCCGGCAGCGGCACCGGAATCCAGTCCCCGGAGAGCATGACCAGCCGCAGCCGCGGCGGGCTCGCGCCGTCCGCGCCGCCCTCGGCCTCCAGGTGGTCGGCGAGCATGCCCATCTGCGCCGGAACCGAGTTCCACACGGTGACCCCGTGCCGCACCAGCAGCTCGGCCCAGTGCGCCGGGTCGCCGCGCCGCCCGGAATCCGGCAGGACGAGCGCGCCGCCGACCGCCAGCAGGCCGAAGATGTCGTAGACGGACAGGTCGAAGCCGAGCGAGGACAAGCCCAGGGCGCGATCGGTGGCGCCGACGGCAAAACGCCGGTTGAGGTCCTCGACGGTGTTGAGCGCGGCCCGATGGCTGATCATCACGCCCTTGGGCACCCCGGTGGAACCGGAGGTGTAGATGACATAGGCCAGATCATCAGGGCCGGTGGTCGAGGCGGGCGGTTCGGCGGCGTCAGCGACCTCGCCGAATTCGTCGACCGCGACCGCCGTGACGTCCTCGGGCCATTCCCCGTTCCGGGCGTCGTCGCCGGCCGCCAGCACGAACCGCGCACCGGCGTCGCGCAGGATCCGGCCCCGGCGCGCCGGCGGCTGCGCCATGTCGAGCGGCAGATAAGCGGCGCCGGCGAGCAGGATTGCGAGGACTGACACGATCTGCGCCGCGCTCTTGTCCAACGCGACCGCGACGATCCGGCCGCTGCCGCCCGGCCGGCCGCGCAGGTCCGCGGCGACCGCGACCGCCCGGCGTAACAGTTGCGCGTACGTCAGGGTCATGTCGGCGGCGACGACGGCGACGGCATCGGGCGTACGCGAGCACTGCGCCACGACCTGGTCGTGCAGGAGCCCGTCCGGCAGCGGCCCTTCGGTGGCGTTGACCTCGGCGCGACGCAGCGCCTGGCCGGCGGGCAGCGGGACTGTGTCAGGGCTTTCCCACGTGGCGTCCACATCGGCGAGCCCGCATATCAGTTGCTCGAACGCGGTGAACATCGCGTCGGCGATCCCGGCCGCCAACGCGGCCTCGTTCACGTGCCATTCGACGGTCAGCCCCTCCTCGGCCGTCGTGTCGGCATGGCAGCCGATCAGCAGGCTGTCACCGGTTTCACGAAGCGGGGCGCCGAAGGCGAAGGCGGCGGGAAGGCCGGCGTCACGCGCGTCCGCGCGCTCCCGGTCCTGCGCCACCCGCACGCGAAAGGGCGCGGACACGTCCGATTGCACGACAGCGACGGCAGAACTCGTCGACGCGTCATCACGGCGGATCGCGAATCCGCGCGTCCGGCTCCACGCACCGATCACGTCGGCGAAGGCCGTGAAGACGGCTTCGGACCCGGTCCCGCCGTGCTTCGCGGCACGCTCGGACAGGGCGGCCCAACGCTCTCGGCCGAGGGTCAGCCGCCGGTTCCCGGGCACGGCGGCCGGACCGGGACGCCAGGGCCGGAAGACGTCCGCGGTCGGCAGCTCGGGCGGCGGCAGCTCGGCCGCCACGGCCACGTCAAGAGTCACGGCATCCTCCTGTCAGGATCCTGTTTTTCCTCGCCGACGAGCCGGGAGAGCACGCGCACGTACTCGGCCAGCAAAGCGTCCGCCTGCTGCGGGGAGTACAGGTCGGTGGCGTACGGCAGCGTCAGGCGCAGGCCGTCGGCGTCCGCCTCGACGACGAGTCCGAGGTCGAACATGGCGGTCTCGCCGGTCCAGCGCAGCTCGCCCTCGGCCCGCAGCGCCGGCCCGAAGTCGGGCGCCTCCTGCGCGCCGATGTAGTTGAACATCACCCGGAACAGCGGGGACAGCTCGCGGCCGCGACGGGACACGAGCGCCTCGACGAGCTTGTCGAAGGGCAGATCCTCGTGCGCGAGGGCGCCGAGCACCGCGTGCCGCACCCGCGCGAGCAGCGCCGGGAAGTCCGGACTGTCGGCCAGCGACGTGCGCACCGGCAGCATGTTGATGAAGCAGCCGACCAGTGCGTCCAGCCCCGGACGACCGCGCCCGGCGACCGGCGTACCGACGGTCACCTCGGGCTCGCCGGTCCAATCCGCGAGCAGGACCTGGAAGGCGGCCAGCAGCACCATGTACTCGGTCGCGCCCGCGCGCCGGCCGAGGGTGCGCACCCGACGCGTCAGCTCGGCGTCGACCGCAGCCGTGGCGACGGCGCCCGCAAAGGTGCGCCGGGCCGGCCGGACAGAAGGCAGCGGCTTCGCCACGGGATCTTCGCCGAGCGCGCCGCGCCAGTACTCGACCAACCGCTCAAGGCGCTCGCCCTGAAGCCACTCGCGCTGCCAGCGCGCGTAGTCGGTGTAGCGGAACGGGAGCTCGGGCAGTGCGTGCGACTCTCCGGTGGCCTCGGCGACGTAGAGACGGCCAAGGTCGTTCCAGACGATCGGCACCGACCAGCCGTCGATGGCGATGTGATGCAGGACCAGGACGAGTTGGTGCTCGTCCGGCGCGAGCCGGACCAGCCTGGCGCGCAACACCGGTCCGGTAGCCAGATCGAAGGGCCGCACCGCGTCCGCGGCTGCGAGGCGCGCAGCCTCCTGCGCCGCATCCGGGTGCCCGGTCAGGTCGACGAAAGGCAGTTCCCGGTCATCGGCCGCGGCGACCTGTTGGCGCGGCACGCCGCGCTTCGCCGGGTAGGACGTGCGCAGCGCCTCGTGCCGCCGGATCAGGAGATTGAGAGCACGCTCCAGCGCCGCGCGGTCCAGCCCGCCGCGCAGGCGAAGGACGATCGGGACGTTGTAGAGAGAGCTGTCCGGTTCCAGCTGATCCATGAACCACAGGCGCTGCTGCGCGAAGGACAGCGGTATCCGATCGTCGGGCCCCGGCTCCCAGCGCGGGATCGGGCCTGCGTCGTCGAACGCTGTCTTATCGGACGACGCCACTGCCGCGGCCAGCGCGCGGGGGTTCGGGCCACTCATCAGCGCCCTGATCGGCAGGTCGGTGCCCAGCGCCGCGTTGACCCGGGACATCAGCGGGATGGCCAGCAGCGAGTGGCCGCCGAGCTCGAAGAAGTCGCCGTCTGCCGGCACCTGCTCCACACCGAGCGTCTCGGCCCAGATACCGGTCAGGATCTCCTCGACCGGGGTGCGCGGCGCCGAGTCCGAGCCGGACGCAAGGGCGTCGGTTCCCTCGGGAACGCGCAGCGTGCGCCGGTCGACTTTTCCGTTCGGGGTGATCGGCAACGCGTCGAGCAACACGTACACCGACGGGACGAGGTACTCGGGCAGCGAGCGCCGCAGCCAGGTCCGCAGCTCCTCGGCGGTGATCTTGGGATCGCCCTTCACGGCCTTCTCGACGAACGCCGCGAGCCGCTTCTCGCCGTGTCCCGCGTCCACGATCACCGCGGTGCGGGCCACGGCCGGATGACTGGCGAGCGCCGCCTCGACCTCGCCGACCTCGACCCTGAATCCGCGGATCTTCACCTGGCCGTCCTGGCGGCCGAGGAACTCCATCGCGCCGTCCGCGCGGAACCGCACGATGTCGCCGGTGCGGTAGAGCCGCTCGCCGGGGCGCTCGGCGAACGGATGCGGGACGAAGCGCTCGGCGGTCAGCGCGGGCCGGCCCAGGTAGCCGAGGGCCAGGCCGGGACCGCCGAGATGGAGTTCGCCGGGCATGCCGACCGGCACCGGCCGCATCGCGGCGTCGAGGACATAGGCCTCGGTGTTGGCGATCGGCCGGCCGATCGGCACGCCCGCCGCGTCCGCCGGAACGTCGCGGATCTCGTACCAGGTCGCGTACGTGGTCGCCTCGGTGGGGCCGTAGACGTTGATCAGCCGCGAGGGCGCGCCGTGTTCGAGAATCCGGCGCATCACGCCGGGATCGAGCGCTTCGCCGCCGACGAACAGCTCCCGCAGCGTGCCGAATGCGCCAGGCCGCTGATTCACCACGGCGTTGACGGCGGCGGTGGTCAGGAACATCGTCGCGACGCGCTGCTCGGCGAGCGCGGCGGCGAGCCTGTCGGGATCGAGGACGACCTCGCGGGGCAGGATCACGAGGCAGCCGCCGTTGGCCAGCGGCGTCCAGATCTCGAAGGTCGCGGCGTCGAAGGACGTGTTCGCGGCCTGAACCACGCGGTCGCCGACACCGAGCCGCAGGTAGTCGGCCCCGCGTACCAGCCGCACGATCCCACGGTGGCTGAGCACGACGCCCTTCGGGCGGCCGGTGGAACCGGACGTGTAGATCACGTTGGCGACGCTGCCTCGCGCGACGACGACGTCCGGCCGCTCGGCGTCCGAGTCGTCCCACGCACCGTCGAGGCACAGTTCGACGCGGCCGCCCATGGCAAACAGCCCGGAGGTCTCCGGCTGGGTCACGACGACGTGCAGACCGGAGTCGTCGGCCATGAAGGCCAGCCGCTCGGCAGGGTACTGCGGGTCGAGTGGGACGTAGGCCGCGCCCGCCTTGAGGATTCCGAGCATCGCGGCGATCAGGTCCGGCGTGCGTTCCATACAGAGGCCGACGCGATCCGCAGGGCGCACGCCGAGGCGCCGCAGCCGGTTCGCCACCCGGTTGGCGCGCCGGTCGAGCTGCCGGTATGTCAGGGTCCGGTCTCCGGCGACGACGGCCGGCAGGTCGGGGTGCGTGTCGGCGAAGGACTCGAAGAGCCGGTGGACCGCGACGTCAGGAAGTTCAGTCTCCGTACGATTCCAGTCGCGCACGATCCGCTCGTGCTCCGCGTCGTCGAGCAGGGTCAGTTCGCCGAGCCGTGTCTCAGGCGCCTGTGACACCTGCTCCAGCAGCAGCCGCAGCTGACCGGCGAATCGCGCGGCGTCGGACGCGTCGAGGACGTCGGCGTTGTACTCCAGGCTGCCGTCGAGCCCGTCGCCGTGGTCCTCGATGATCAGGGCGAGATCGGCTTTCGCCGCGCCGGGATCGGCGAGCCGGGCCTGTAGACGGTGCCCGCCGATCGTCAGGGCGGGCAACGGGACGTCGTTGTACTGGACCAGGAATTGGACGAGCGGCATCCGCGCCGGGTCGCGCTGCGGCCGCAGTTCGTCGACGAGCCGCTCGAACGGCAGGTCCTGGTGTGCGACCGCGCCGAGCGCGGCGTCCCGGACCCGCGTGAGCAGTTCGCCGAACGCCGGGTCGCCGGACAGGTCGACGCGCAATGGCAGGGTATTGACGAAGAAGCCGAGCAGCGACTCCAACTGCGGCCGCGTCCGCATCGCCGCCGGCGCGCCGACGACCAGGTCGGACTCGCCGGTGTGCCGACCGAGCAGCGCTGCGAATCCGGCCAGCACGATCATGTGCGGGGTGACGCCCGCGCGGCGGCCCGACTCGGCGAGCCCGTACTGCAATGCGCGGTCCCAGCGGAAGTGATGCAGGCCGCCGCGGAAGGACTGTTGCGCCGGGCGCGTGCGCGAGGACGGCAGTTCGAGCACGGTCGGCGCACCGGCCAGCGTCTCGCGCCAGTAGGCGAGGTCCGCGGCCCAGGCGCCGCTCTCCTGCTGCGCGCGCTGCCAGAGCGCGTAGTCGACGTAGCTGATCGGCAGGTCGGACAGCTCTGCCCGCTCGCCGCCGGCCTCGGCTGCGTACAGCTTGCCGAGTTCGGTGTAGAAGATGTCGAGCGACCAGCCGTCGGTGACGATGTGGTGCATGGTCAGCACCAGCGTCTGCGGACCGTCGGCGGCGCGGATGACGCGGGCACGCAGCAGCGGCCCGGCGGAGAGGCTGAACGGCGCGCCGGCCTCGCGCTGAACGGCGGCCTCGGACGCGGCGATGGCCCCGTCACCGGACTCCACCTCCTCGATCGGCACCTCGATCCGCCACGGTTCGTCAACGATCTGCCGTGCCTGGCCGTCGACCTCGACGAATCGGGTGCGCAGCGCCTCGTGCCGCTCGATCAGCCGGTCCAGCGCGCGGCGCAGCGCCGTCACGTCCAGATCAGCGTGCCAGGGTACTGAGACAGCGACGTTGTACGCCGGCGTCCCCGGCGCCAGCCGGTCCAGATACCAGAGTCGTTCCTGCGCGAAGGACAGCGGGGCCGGGCCGCCGGACTCCCGTCGGGTGAGCAGCACGTCGGGGGTGGGACCGGCGGGATCGGCCTTCGCCTCGCGCACTGTCGCGGCGAGTTCCGCCAGGTCCCGGCTGCCCAGGACCGCTGCTGAGGTGACCGTCGCGCCGAGGGTCTCGCGGATCCGGGACGCGAGGCGCACCGCCTTGAGCGAATGCCCGCCGAGCGCGACGAATCCGTCTTCGAGGAAGACCTCTTCGACACCGAGGCTCTCGCTCCAAAGCCCGGCGAGCGCGACCTGCGTTTCGTCGTGCGGCTCGGTGCCGCGGGTCGTGCGGGCACGCGGCGTGCCCGCCATGCGCACCAGGGCGGCGCGGTCCAGCTTGCCGTTCGGCGTGACCGGCAGCCGGTCCAGCTCGGTGACGACAGCCGGGACCATGTAGTCCGGCAGTTCCTCGGCTATCCGGGTTCTGATTTCCTCGACGTCCAGCGGGCCCGCCGTCTCGGTCCCGGCAACCACATAAGCAGCCAGGAACCGGTCACCCGCGACGTCCGTGCCGACGCAGACCACTGCCTCGCCCACCTGTGGCCGGGCGCGCAGTCTCGCCTCGATCTCGCCGAGCTCGACCCGCAGACCGCGGATCTTGGTCTGGAAGTCGATCCGGCCCAGCAGCTCGATCAGGCCGTCGGGGCGGAACCTGGCCAGGTCGCCGGTGCGGTACAGGCGGTCCGCGACCGGTCCGGCCGACCAGTCGAAGAACTTCTCGGCGGTCAGTTCGGCGCGGCCCAGATAACCCTCGGCCAGGCCGACCCCGGCCAGGTGCAGCTCGCCGGGCACGCCGACCGGGACCGGCCGCCGGTCCGTGTCAAGGATGTACGTGCGCTGATTGGCCATCGGCCGGCCGTACGGGATGCTGTTCCAGCCCGGCAGGGGCGAGCCGGCCTCGTGGATCGTGGAGTGGATCGAGGACTCGGTCGCCCCGCCCATGACGATCACCCGGATCTGCGGCGCGAAGGCCCGCAGCCGGTCCGGCAGCGTGCTCTTCACCCAGTCCCCGCCGAGCATCGCCAGTCGCAGTCCGGTCTGCTCCGCGGCGGCGAGGCCCTGGAGGTGCGCGACGTAGAGCTCCACCAGCGCCGGAGCCGAATTCCACACCGTGACGCCGTGGCGCCGCACCAGTTCGTGCCAGTGCGCCGGATCCTTCGCCAGCCCGGCGTCCGGCACCACGACCGCTCCCCCGGCCAGCGTGATGCCGAGGAATTCGTACACCGACATGTCGAAGCTGGTGGAGGAGAGCGCGAGTACCTTGTCGCCGGCCGCGACCCGGAATCGGGTATTGAGATCGAGGAGGTTGTTCAGCACGCCCCGGTGGCGCAGCGCGATGCCCTTGGGCTCTCCCGTCGAGCCGGAGGTGTAGATCACGTAGCAGAGGTCATCGGGTCCTGCGACAGGCTCGGGGCAGGAGTCGCGGTGCGCGGCGATCCGGCCGGCGTCGCGGTCGAGCAGGACGACCGGGCATTCGGGGGCCGGAAGGCGATCGAGCAGGCCCGACTCGGTGACCAGTACTTCGCACGCTGAGTCCCGCTGCATGAACGCGAGGCGCTCGGCGGGATAGTCCGCGTCCAGCGGCACGTAGGCGCCGCCCGCCTTCAGCACGCCGAGGATGGCCGTGAGCAGGTTCGGGCCGCGATCCACGCACAGCGCGACCCGGCTGCGCACGCCGACGCCCAACTCTCGCAGGTGGTGGGCGAGCCGGTTGGCGGCGGCGTCGAGGGCGCCCGCGCTCCAGGCCACGCCGTGATGGATCAGGGCGGGCGCGTCCGGATCCGCGGCCGCACGCGCCGCAAAGCGCTCGTGCAGGCAGCCGTCGTGATCGAGGTCTGTCTCGGTGCCGTTCCAGTCCACGAGGACGAGTTGCCGCTCGGCGTCGGTGAGGATCGGCGCCGCCCCGAGCCGCAGCCCGTCCGGGTCGGCGGCCGTCGCCGAGAGCAGCATATTGATATGACCCAGCAGGCGATCCACCGTGTCGTGGTCGAAGAGGTCCGCGTCGTAGACGGCGTCGAGGATCACCACCGGGCCGTCGTGTCGCACCTCGATGACCAACTCTGGCTCATCGGCTCCGGCCGCATGCGGCGCAGTGTCGCGAACACAGGCCACGAGCTGCGCGATAGTCCACTGCGGCTCGATCTCGACCGTCACGACCAGGCCGCCGCCGACGTCCGCGGCAGCCTGCGGCTCGCCGGTGTACCGGGACTGCACCGCCAGATATCCGGCGAGCAGCACGCGATCGAGGTCGGTGTCGTGCGCCTTCGCGAGCCCTTCGAGCCCCTCGATCAGCTCCTCGCCGAGCCGCAACGAGGCCCGGGCGCGGTGCACCGCACGGCCCGGCGCGGGCATCCGGTAGGCGGGCAGTCCGGACGCCACGGTCACAGCGACGCCACCGGGTAGCCCGGGATGGGGAAGCTTCGGCACAGGTTCGCCACTTCGTCCAAGACGTCCTTGCGGACGTCGGGATCGAGGCGGTATTCGGTGTCTGACAACGGCTCGGCCGCGCCGAGCACCCGGGCCGCCAGGTCCGCGCACGCCGACATGTGCTCGGGCGCCATCCCGCGCTGCGCGAGGATGTTCGTGCCCAGCCGCAGCCCGCTGGTGACCAGCGGCGGCCTGGTGTCGCCGGGGATCCGGTTGCGGTTGGCGAGGATCCCGCACTCGCTCAGCGCCCGCTCGGCGACGACCCCGGTCAGGCCGCTGCGACCGACGTCGATCAGGACCATGTGATTGTCGGTACCGCCGGTCAGGACGTGGAATCCGTGGCCGGCCAAGGCCTTGGCCAGTGCGGCGGCATCGTCGGCGATACGCCGCGCGGTGTCCCGGAACAGCGGCCGGCCCACCAGGTCCAGCGCCCGCGCCTTCGCCGCGATGGCCGCGGCGTTCGGCGTGCCCTGCGTCCCCGGGAAGACCGCCCGGTTGAGCAGCGTGCCAAGCGGGGTCCGGCCGTCCGGCCCGAGCGCCCCGGCCTCGGCGCCCATCAGGATCAGGCCGCCGCGCGGCCCGCCGAGCTGCTTGTACGTGCTCGTGGTCGTCACGTGCGCGACGTCGATCGGACTGGGCAGCACGCCCGCGGCGACCAGCCCGGCGATGTGTGAGATGTCAGCGAGCAGATACGCGCCGACCTCGTCGGCGATCGCACGGAACCGCCCGTAGTCGATGCGCCGCGGATAGGCGCTGGCGCCCGCGACGATGACCTTCGGCCGGTGCTCGCGCGCCAGTTCGGCGGCCTGGCCGTAGTCGATGAGCCCGGCGTCGTCGAGCCCGTAGTGAACCGCCCGGAACACACGCCCGGTCATCGAGGCCGGGGCGCCGTGGGTCAGGTGGCCGCCGGCGTCGAGGTGCTGGCCGAGCAGGGTGTCGCCGGGCGCCAGCAGGCCGAACAGGACCGCGAGGTTCGCCGCCGAGCACGAATGCGGCTGCACGTTGGCGTATCGCGCGCCGAACGCCGCTTTCGCGCGCTCGACCGCCAGCCGCTCGACCGCGTCGAACCACTCGGCGCCGGGGTGGTAGCGGCGGCCGGGATAGCCCTCGGCGGTGATGTTCGAGAGCACGGTCCCGGCCGCTGCGAGCACCGAGGGATCGGCGACGCTGGCGTGCGCCACGACGGCGAGCACGCCGGTCTGGTAGGCCAGCTCCTCGTCGAGCAACGCGGACAACTCGGGATCCCGGTCGCGCAGCGCCGCCGCTCCGGCGGCCTGAATATCAATGGTCTGCGGCAAAATGTCCGCCCCGTGACGCGCAGCCCCCGATTATCAGACGGGTTATCGGGCGACGCCGATCAGCACACGCAAAACCGCTCATTAATGTAGCGATATTTATACAATGACCGTTCGCGTTCCCCATGATCGATTCCCGTACCCCGTCCCCGCACGCGGATGTGTCGCGTCCGACCTGGCGATGTAGTCGCAGCGGGCATGGATACTGCCAGGAACCCGCTGACTGCGCAATGCGCTACCGGCGGGTACCCGACGAAATTCGGGAACTGTTCGCAATGCAATCGATTGAGGCCGCAATCGCGTCCTGATCGGCATAATCGATCATTGACTCGCACGGCCTCCCGGCATGTCGTCGCGGCATTCGAGCGCGGGGTATGGTTTGCGCAGGACTCACGAGGGGCGCACTGATGGAAGCCGAGACTTACCGCGTCGTCGTCAACGACGAGCAGCAGTACTCGATCTGGCCGGCGGACCGCGAGAACGCGCCCGGCTGGGCCGACGCCGGCAAGACCGGCACCAAGGAAGAGTGCCTCGCCCACATCGGCGAGGTGTGGACCGACATGCGACCCCTGTCGCTGCGCCGGCAGATGGAGCAGCAGGCCGGGTGAAAAAGAAAAAGAGCAGTCCAGCGTCGGCGGGGACTGAGATGCATGGCCCCGCCGACGCGCCCTGTGTTATTCGATCACTGGAACGACCGAGTACCGCAGGTTCCTGTCGCGGTTGAGACGAACACGTCGCCGCCACCGCTGGGAACGACGTAGACGAGCGTGTCGCTGTACGTCACGTTGATGCAGGTCGTGTAGCCGTGCGACTGTGCTGCCGACATGAGTGCGCTGTAGGCGTTGGCCTCCGCGGCGGACTCGGCACTGCCATAGGTCGAGCCCCACGTCTGCGAGCCGGTCGCGCTGAGCGTTGACCCGGCCTGGAACACGTAGTTCCCGCACAGCCCCGTCGCCGTCGAGGTGAACACGTCGCCGCCGCCGCTCGGGACGACGTAGACGAGCGTGTCGCTGTACGTCACGTTGATGCAGGTGGAGTAGCCGTGCGAGTTGGCGACTCCCATCAGGGCGCTGTACGCGCTGCTCTCCGCCGCCGACTGAGCACTGCCATACGTCGAGCCCCACACCTGACCGCTGCTCGCGCTCAGCGTGGCCGACGCGTGCGCGGCCACCGGGCTCATCGCCAATCCCAGCCCTGCGATCCCGGTCGCGACCGCCGTGCGGACGAGGGTACGGCGACCGACCTGCCGCCGCGCTCCCGAATGCTGCTTCACCTGAGTCGTCCCTTCGCGAATGCGGCCCACCCCGGGCCGGCGATGGGCAACGTAAAGAGACAGTGTTCGAATACGCAAGCGAATGCGCCGCGGACGGATCACCTGCCCGCTCAGCGCGCCCCGCAGCCGAAACTTTCCTGCTGAGGCGGGCAGCACGCACTCAGCCCGAAGCCCCACCGCCCCACCGCCCCACCGCCCCATATTAAGTGATATCTCTATACTGGGTCCCAGTGGGCACACCAGGTGTCCACGACGATGAGACACGATGAGACAGGTGGGTCGCGATGAGTGGGGCGGCTTCGGAGGGACCACGGACAGCGGGTGACGGGGGCATGGCCGGCACAGCCGTCACTATGGGCATGGCGGCGGTCGACGTTCCGATCAGCGAAAAGAAGGCGAACGACCTGCCGGGCGCGCTGGCACTGCCGGTCGGGCTCGCCCTGGTGGCCGGGGGCGCGGCGGCGATCGCGGTCGTGCCGCTACTGGGCGTCGTGCTGCTGCTGGCCGGGGCGCTGGCGCTGGCCGGCCTGAACGCGGTGGCGCCCGGCCAAGCCAGGGTGGTGACCCTCTTCGGCCGCTACGTCGGGACCATCCGGGTCAACGGCCTGCGTTGGGTGAACCCGTTCACCAAGCGGCACCGAGTCTCCACGCGCATCCGCAACCACGAGACCGCGACAAGCAAGGTCAACGACGCCGACGGCAACCCGATCGAGATGGCCGCGGTCGTGGTGTGGCAGGTGGCTGACACGGCCAAGGCCGTCTACGGCGTCGAGAACGTGGTCGCGTTCGTCGCCACCCAGGCGGAGACGGCGGTGCGGCACGTCGCGGGCAGCTACCCGTACGACGCGCGCGGCCAGGAGCGGCTGTCCCTGCGCGAGAACGCCGACGAGATCACCTCGCGGCTGTCGGCCGAGATCGCCGAGCGGGTGGCGGCGGCCGGGGTGCACGTGGTCGAGTCCCGGATCACCCGGCTGTCGTACGCGCCGGAGATCGCACAGGTGATGTTACGCCGCCAGCAGGCCGAGGCGGTGGTCGACGCGCGCCGACGGCTGGTGGACGGCGCGGTGGGCATGGTGCGCCAAGCCCTGGAACAGCTGACCGAGCAGGGTCTGGTGGACTTGGACGAGGAGCGCAAGGCCGCGATGGTCAGCAACCTGCTGGTGGTGCTGTGCAGCGAGAGCGCAACTCAGCCGGTCGTGAACACCGGCACGCTCTACCAGTAGGCGACCTCTACCGGACAAGCGACTAGACAAGCGACACGACACTGTGGCCGACCGGAAGAACATCCTGCTGCGGCTCGATCCGGCCGTCTACGACGCGCTGGCCCGGTGGGCGAACGACGAGCTGCGCAGCACCACCGCGCAGATAGAGCTGCTGCTGCGCCGAGCTCTGGCCGACGCCGGACGGATGCCCCGCAACGTCGGCGACCTACCGCGCCGCGGCCGCCCGCCGAAGAGCACTCCCCCGAACGGAGACAGCGACTCCGAAGTCAGTGACCCCAAGATCAGTGACTCCAAGATCAGTGACTCCAAGATCAGTGACTCCGAAACCAGCGACACCGCGGACAGCAACAACTCCAGAGACAGCGACCCCGAACACAGCAACACCACCCCACCCGAAGACAGTAACGAAGACAGCAACTCTGCCCCGCCCGGCGGCCGCGACGTTGACCCGCCCACTCCAAAGTGATATCACTTTTTCGTGAGTGCGATGAGTACCAACCAAGCCACCGGCGACCCCGCCGGACCGGCTCCCGAGCGGACACCGAACGGACAGGGCGCTCTCGTGGTAGAGGGCCTGACCAAGCGGTTCGGCACGCGCGTCGCGTGCGACAACGTCACGTTCAGCGTCGACTACGGCGAAGTGTTCGGGTTCCTCGGGCCGAACGGGGCGGGCAAGACGACCACGGTGCGCACGCTCGGCACCCTGCTGGCGCCGAGTTCGGGTACCGCGATGGTGGCCGGCCTGCCGCTGACCGCAGAGAACGGCGTGGAAATCCGGCAGCGGATTTCGGTCATGCCGGAGGCTCCGGGCCTGTACCTGCGCCTCAGCGTGGCCGAGAACCTCGCCTACTTCGTCGGTCTCTACGAGCTGCCCGACGGGCGCGCCCGGATCGAACGCGCGCTCAAGGCGGTCAACCTGCTCGACCGCGCCGACGATTCGTGCCGCTCCCTGTCCAAGGGCCTGCGCCAGCGGGTCGGGCTGGCCCGCGCGCTGCTCAACGACCCGAAGGTGCTCTTCCTCGACGAGCCGACCTCCGGCCTCGACCCCGTCGCCGCCCGCGAGGTCCACGAGCTGATCGACGCCCTGCGCAAGCGTGGCGTGACGATCTTCCTGACCACGCACCGGCTCGCCGAGGCCGAGCGGCTGTGCGACCGCGTCGGCATCATGAACACGACGCTGCGCATGGTCGGCCGACCCGACGAACTGCGCGAGCAGCTGTTCAGCAAGAGCCTTGAGATCAGGACCCGCGAACCACTCGCTCAGCCGGAACGCGTCCTCGCGGGCCTGCCGGGAGCCGAGAGTTGGCACCAGACCGGCGACGGCACGTACATCGTCGCCGTCTCCGACCCGCAGCTGGCCGCACCGGAGGCGGCACGCGCCCTGGTCGCAGCTGGCGCGGACCTGCTCTCGCTCAGCCCGTCGCAGCACTCGCTGGAGGACGTCTACCTCCAGCTGATCGACACGGATGTGGAGGCGCAGTCGCGATGACGACGCTGGTGACGACACTCACGGCGAACCTGAGCTCGACGCGCGTGCGCGCCGTGATGCGCAAGGAACTGCGCGACTACCGGCGCAACCGCTTCATCGCGGGCACGATGGCGATCACGCCGGTGCTGTTCATGATCGCGCCGATCATCAGCGTCTTCAGCCTGCCCGCCGACGCGCCGCAGGACAAGGTCAACGCCCTGCTGGGCGTGTCCCTGCTCTACCTCACGCTGATTCCAGGGCTCGTCCCGGCGGTGGTCTCGTCGTACGCGGTCGTCGGCGAACGGGAGCAGGGCACGCTCGAACCGGTGCTGACCACCCCGGTGCGCCGGGAGGAGTTGCTGGTCGGCAAGGCCCTCGCGACACTCGTCCCAACGCTGGCAATCTCGTACCTGATGTACGGCATCTTCCTAGCCTGCGTCGAGCTGTTCGCCCACCCGAACGTGCAGTCGGCCGTCTTCCAGGCCGGCCGGATCCTCGCGCAGCTGCTGTTCACCCCACTGGTCGCCGGCTGGTCGATCTGGGCAGGCATCGCGGTATCCACCCGAGCGAACGACGTCCGTGTCGCACAGCAACTCGGCACGCTGGCCAGCCTCCCGCCGCTCGCGGTGACCTCACTGATGGGCTTCAACGTGATCCACCCGACCCTCCGCCTGGCACTCACCCTCGGCGCGGCGCTGCTGGCAATCGACCTGCTCGCCTGGCGAGCAGTCGCGGCGATGTTCGATCGCGAACGACTGATCAGCGGCGGCAAAGTGTAGACGAGGACGAGGACGAAGGCATGCGCGAGTGCGCGCCGGGAGAACCCGTAATCGCAATCGGGATCAGGAATGAGATCGGGATCGGGATCGGGAGTATCAGCCGCTTCAGTATTAGTGTCAGTGTTCTGTGAAACTTTGAAACAGTCAGGCAGCGGCGACGGGGTAGCTGGTGGGCGCGGTGGTGTAGTCGCGTCCGGTCAGGTGTGAGGTCCAGGCGAGGGTGTCGTCGTGGCGGTTGAGTTTCCAGTGGTTGTGGGTTTTGTGGTTGTGGTGGCGGCGGCAAAGTGGTGCGAGGTTCTCGGGGGTGGTGGGTCCGCCCTGGTCGAAGGGTTGGTTGTGGTCCAGGTCGCAGCGGTCGGCGGGCATGTGGCAGTGCGGGAACACGCACGTGTTGTGCTTGAGCTGAGTGAGCCGCTTGATGGCGGCGCGGGGTGTGTAGGTGCGGGGCGAGGTGTCGATGAGGGTGCCGTCGGTGGAGGTGAGCAGGAAGCGCCATTGCGCGGTGTGCGCTGATGCGATGCGGCGGGTTTGTTCGGGGCACAGGGGACCGTAGCCGGTAAGGTGACCGGGCTCGTGGCTTAGGCCCAGGAGGGTTTCGATGCCCACCACGACATTGATGTGGGCGGGGGCGGCGGGCAGGGCGGAGAGTGTTGCGGGACTCGGGCTGGCGCCGCTCGCGGCGTGGTACAGGAGTGCGGGCAGCAGGTCGGCGCGGCACTGGTCGAGCGTGCGGGTGTCGGCGGGGTTGTTGTTGTTGTTCTTGCGCTTTGCGCTTTGGGCCAGGGTGGTGAGGGTGCGCATGGCCATCTGCGCCACGTCGGCCGCCAGGTAAAAGCTTAACGTGGCCATCCCGTCGTCTTCGGCGCGCAGTTCGACTCGGCGGCGAGCACACTCGTGACGGTGACGATGAGCAGCGGCGTCCGGGTCGGCGCGCAGCACGGCGCGACGAATGGCCTGGCGGGTGACCGCGGCGCTCTGGCCTGCCATCCGGGGTAGGACGCGAGTTTCGACGGCCCGGGCGGCCAGATCGTCGAGGCCGGCGGTCAGTTGGGTCAGGGCACGGGCTTGCTCGATAGAGACCTCACCCTGGGAGAGTTGGTGCAGGGTGTCGGGGAAGAGGCGGGTGAGGGCGTGGGCGTCGGCCAGCCGCGCCTGGGCAGTGGCGGGGGACCAGGCCAAGGCAGCGCTCAGCTCGCTTTCCACCAACCACAACCAACCGCCACCCCTATCGCCATTGCCACCCCCATTGCCACCGCCACCGGTTTCCGGCTCGTGACGGGCCAGGGCAGCCAGGCCACGCACCAACCCGGCATGCGCGCGACGCAACAGCCGCTCCCACGCGAGCACCGCATCCAGGCAACCAGCCGCCGAAAGATCACCGAACACCAGTTCGTCCAGCGCCCCCGCACACGGCACCGACCCGGCCAAGCGCGCAGCCATTGCATCCGCATGCGACCGGGCTACGGCAGTTACTGCGGTCGCGACTGTGACTTCGGAGGTAATCTCAATCGTGTCCATGGCGGGCCTCTCACGTGTGCTGGTGATATCGGTGCAGGTCGTTGGGGATTTCTTCACGTATCAATTCTATCGCAGCAGTCGGATGTATGCTATAGATTCTTATAAGTCGTATATTCTGCCATGGACTTATTGGGAACGAGAGTGCGTGGGCGCGAGCAGCCGGTGCTTCCGATTGGGCAGGGCTGGGGGCTGTACTCAGAGCGACGTCGGAGTTACTGTCTGAGGCGACGGCGTTCGGGTTCCGCGCGGGGTGGGGAAGGCTTCGCGGTGGCGACACGGGGTTGACGCCACCAGGAACGCGCCGTCCTTCTTGATGGGGGATGCACTATGGGACGTGCCGTTTCACGTTA
>NZ_DASYZI010000445.1:0-6062 GCF_035946395.1 Actinocrinis sp. | reverse complement strand
CGGTCCGCGTCCCGGCGGCGGTGGCGGTGCCCCCGGCGGCTCCGGTGGTCCCGGTGGCGGCGGCTTCGGCGGCCGTCCCGGTGGCGGCGGCGGTGCCGGTCGCGGCGGTCGCGGTTCCGGCACGCAGGGCGCGTTCGGCCGTCCCGGCGGGCGTGGCCCGGCCCGTGGGCGCAAGTCGAAGAAGCAGAGGCGTCAAGAGTTCGACAACATGCAGGCCCCGTCGATGGGCGGTGCGCTGCTGCCCCGCGGCAACGGGCAGGTCGTGCGGCTGACCCGTGGTTCGTCCCTGATGGACCTCGCGGAGAAGATCGGCGCCAACCCGGCCGCGCTGGTGCAGGCGGCCTTCGCGATCGGCGAGATGGTCACCGCGACCCAGTCGGTCAACGAGGAGATCCTCCAGCTGATCGGCTCCGAGATCGGCTTCGAGATCCAGATCGTCTCGCCCGAGGAGGAGGACCGCGAGCTGCTTGAGTCCTTCGACATCGAGTTCGGCGAGGACGAGGGCGGCGAGGAGGACCTGGCGGCGCGCCCGCCGGTCGTCACCGTCATGGGCCACGTCGACCACGGCAAGACCCGGCTGCTCGACGCGATCCGCAAGTCCAACGTGGTCGCGGGCGAGGCCGGCGGCATCACCCAGCACATCGGCGCCTATCAGGTCGCGGCCGAGGTCGCCGGCAGCGAGCGGCGGATCACCTTCATCGACACCCCGGGCCACGAGGCGTTCACCGCCATGCGTGCCCGCGGCGCGAAGGTGACCGACATCGCGGTGCTCGTGGTGGCCGCGGACGACGGCGTGAAGCCGCAGACCATCGAGGCGCTCAACCACGCCAAGGCGGCGGACGTGCCGATCGTGGTCGCGGTGAACAAGATCGACAAGGAGGGCGCGGACCCCACCAAGGTGCGCGGCCAGCTCACCGAGTACGGCCTGGTCGCCGAGGAGTACGGCGGCGACACGATGTTCGTGGACATCTCCGCCCGCGAGAACATCGGCATCGAGGACCTGCTCGAAGCGATCGTGCTGACCGCGGACGCCTCGCTGGACCTGCGGGCGAACCCGCACCAGAACGCCGAGGGCGTGGCGATCGAGGCGCACCTCGACCGCGGCCGCGGCGCCGTGGCCACCGTGCTGGTGCAGCGCGGCACGCTGCGGGTCGGCGACACCATCGTGGTCGGCGACGCGCACGGCCGGGTGCGGGCGATGCTCGACGAGAACGGCGCCAACGTCGAACTCGCCGACCCCTCGCGTCCGGTGCAGGTGCTCGGCATGACCTCGGTGCCCGGGGCCGGCGACACCTTCCTGGTGGTCGAGGAGGACCGGGTCGCCCGGCAGATCGCCGAGCGGCGGGCCGCCCGCGACCGCAACGCGCTGCTGTCCAAGCGGCGGGTGCGCGTCTCCATGGAGGACATCGGCAGCGCGTTCGCGGCCGGCGACATCCAGCAGCTCAACCTCATCATCAAGGGCGACGTCTCCGGTTCGGTGGAGGCCCTGGAGGACGCGCTGCTCAAGCTGGACGTCGGCGCGGAGGTCGACCTGCGGATCATCCACCGCGGCGTCGGCGCGATCACCGAGTCCGACGTGGACCTGGCGCTGACCAGCGACACCATCATCATCGGCTTCAACGTGCGGGCGGACGGCCGGGCCAAGGCCAAGGCCGACCGCGAGGGCGTGGAGATCCGGTACTACTCGGTCATCTACCAGGCGATCGAGGAGATGGAGGCCGCGCTCAAGGGGATGCTCAAGCCGGAGTTCGAGGAGGTGCAGCTGGGCACCGCGGAGATCCGCGAGGTCTTCCGCTCCTCCAAGTTCGGCAACATCGCCGGCTGCCTGGTCCGCTCCGGCCTCATCCGCCGCAACGCCAAGGCCCGGCTCATCCGGGACGGCGCGGTCGTCGCGGAGAACCTGTCGATCGAGTCGCTGCGCCGGTTCAAGGACGACGCCACCGAGGTCCGCGAGGGCTTCGAGTGCGGTATCGGCCTCGGCTCGTTCAACAACATCGCGGTCGACGACGTCATCGAGACGTACGAGATGCGCGAGAAGCCCCGCGTCTGACAAGGACTGACGGGAGCCGGCTGAGCCACGACCGGCCGGGTGACCGTACGCCGCACCGCGCGGCGTCGGCACCCGGCCGGATGGCGACCCCCGCGCGGATGGCGCGTGGAAAAACCTCATCCCCCTCTTCGAACTCGGCAGGGGCCGCGGCGCAGGGTCGGTCGACGCGCAGCGGCGGACGAGCCCACAGCCGCACACAAAGCCCCTGCCGAGTTCGAAGAGCCTCATCCCCGCGGCCGGGTTGGCCCTGATGCACTGGTGTTCACCGGAACGCTGACTCTTGACCTGCTGCTCGGCGACGTGCACTCGCTGAAGGAGAAGCGCGGCCTGATCAGGCCGCTGCTGGCCGATCTCAACCGCCGGGCCGCGGTCGCCGCCGCCGAGGTGGGCGGCCAGGACCTGCACCGCCGCGCGATACTGGGCGTCGCCGTCGTGGCGGGCTCGCATCATCGCGTGGTGGAGCTGTTGGATGACTGCGAGGGCGCGGTGGCCTGGCGGCCCGAATTCGAGCTGCTGTCCGTGCGCCGCCGCGTCCACAACGACGAAGACGACTGAAGACCGACAAGGATCGAGTACCGCGGCGCCCGGGGCACGGCCCAGGGCCCGGCGGCAGACAGGAGCGGGACCATGGCGAACAACACCGCGCGCGCGGCCAAGCTGGCCGACCGGATCAGGGTGGTGGTGGCCGAGACGCTCAAGACCCGGGTCAAGGACCCCAGGCTCGGCTTCGTGACCATCACCGACGCCCGGATCACCGGCGACCTGCGCGAGGCCACGGTCTTTTACACGGTCTACGGCGACGAGAGCGAGCGCACCGAGTCCGCCGCGGCCCTTGAGTCGGCGAAAGGCATCCTGCGCAGCGAGGTCGGCCGGCAGACCGGGGTGAAGTTCACCCCGACCCTCGCGTTCGTGGCCGACGCGATCCCGGACGGCGCCAAGCAGATCAACGAGCTGCTGGCCCGCGCCGCGGCCGCGGACGCCAAGGTGCACGAGGTCGCCAAGGACGCGAAGTACGCCGGGGAGTCCGACCCGTACCGCGCTGCGCGCGCCGAGTCCGAAGACGAGGACGGCGACGAGAGCGACGAGGACGCCTGAGCCACAGTGACCGGCGGACGGTACGCGGCGTCGATGCAAACACGGTGTTGGTTCAAGCACAGTGTCCGTTTCAAGCACAGTGTCGGTTTCAAGCGCGGTGTCGAATGAGGCGCGGGTGTCGATGAAGCACGCTGATACGGGTCGTCCGGCCGCGCCGGACGGCCTGGTGGTCGTGGACAAGCCGGCCGGCTGGACCTCGCACGACGTGGTCGGGCGGATGCGGCGGCTGGCCGGAACCCGCCGGGTCGGCCACGCCGGGACGCTCGACCCGATGGCCACCGGCGTGCTGGTGCTCGGCGTGGAGAAGGCGACGCGGCTGCTCGGCCATCTCGCGCTCAGCCGCAAGGTGTACGAGGCGACGATTCGTCTGGGCCAGGCGACCGTCACCGATGACGCCGAGGGCGAGGTGACCGCGGCCGTCCCCGCCGGGCATCTGGACGACGCGACCATTCTGGCCGCGATCGGCCCGCTGACCGGCGAGATCATGCAAGTGCCGTCGTCGGTCTCCGCGATCAAGATCAACGGCGTGCGGTCGTACGCACGAGTGCGGTCCGGCGACGAGGTGAAGCTGGCCGCGCGACCGGTGACGGTGTACCGCTTCGACGTGCACGAGATCCGGCATGACAAGGCCGAACTGCGTGATCGCAGCGTCATTGACCCCGGCGTCATCGGCTCTGGTGCCACCGACTCCGATGCCATTGATTTGGACGTCGCTTCGGACGTCACCGATCTCGAAGTCACCGATCTTGAGGTCACCATGGAATGCTCCAGCGGCACGTACATTCGCGCACTGGCACGGGACCTCGGCGCGGCCCTCGGCGTCGGCGGGCATCTAACGGCGCTGCGTCGCACGTCGGTGGGACCGTACAGTCTGACGCAGGCGCACACGCTGGACCAGTTCGCGCACTGTGTGGAGCGTGGCGAGCCGTTACCCGTGCTGTCGCTCGCGGTGGCCGCCGCAGCCGCCTTCCCCCGCTACGACGTGGGCGACGAGCAGGCCAAGTCGATCGCGCACGGCGGGTTCCTGCCCTCGCCTGGACTCGGCGAGGGGCCGATCGCGGTCTTCGGCCCGGACGGGGCGTTCCTCGCGCTGGTGGAGGAGCGCGGCGGCCGGGCCAAGCCCATCGCCGTGTTCGTCTGACGGTGCGTTTGTACTGTGTTGCGTTTGTATGACGCTGCGTTCGTCTGAAGCCGTGTTCGTCTGATGCTGTGTCTTTTTGGTCTTGTCAGCACGGTGGCGCGTTCGTATAGCGCGTTACTGACTTCTTACTGCTGCTGTGGCGGATTCGGGTTGGACCATGGGTCCGACGGCGGCTGCTGCGGTGGCGCACCGTAGGGTGGCTGCGCGCCGTACTGCTGTTGCGGCGGTGCGCCGTACTGCGGTGGCATGGCGCCATACGGCTGCTGGCCGGGTGCCTGATACGGCGGGTACGGCGCATATGGCGGATAACCGCCGGGGCCGGGGCCGAACTGCTGCTGGTTGAAGTACGGGCTCGACTGCTTGTTCCACAGCAGGATCACGGCCACCAGGCCGACCACCCAGATCAGGATGCCCACGATGACGCTGAACGGCGACGTCTTGGTGGTGCTCATCGCGCTGCTGCCGCTCACGGCGAGGCTGATGACCAGCGACAGGGAGTCGAGGCCGAAGAACACCGTGCCGGTGATCCGCGCCCAGTTCTTGCCGGCCCGGTTGGCGAACGCCATCCAGATCCACAGGCCCATCCCGATCAGCACCAGGACGATGGCGAAGGCCTCGCCGACGCGCACCGCGCTGTCGACCTGGGTGCTGGTGTAGTCGGGGTGCTGGGTCCTGATCGTGTCGCGGATCTTGGAGACCGAGCCGAGCGCCGCGATCCCGGAGAGCAGTTGCAGCGCCGCCCCGGCCAGCATCAGGTAGAACGCGTTCTGCACGGTCTGCGGAGCGGGCGGTTTGGCGGGCATCCCGGCCGGGCCGGGATACTGGGGGTAGGCCGGATACTGTCCGGACGGCGGGTAAGCCATGGCGACGGGGTCCCCTCGTGTGATGGGCATGCGACCGAACATGGTAGGGCCAGCGGTCCGGCGGACGACAGGGGCCGCCGGTGTGGATCACGGGGCGTGATCTGGCAAGGTTGGTTGTTGACCGCAGTCGAGCTGGAGGAGTGACGGTTTCATGGAGCGCTGGCACGGCTTGGCCGAGTTGCCCCCCGGCTGGGGTGCGCCCGGCGGCTGCGTCGTCACCGTCGGCTTCTTCGACGGCGTCCACCTCGGCCACCAGGCCGTCGTGCGTCGCGCCGTCGCCTTGGCCGGGGCGCGGGGGGCGTCGGCCGTGGTGCTCACCTTCGACCCGCACCCAAGCGAGGTCCTACGCCCGGGTACCCACCCGCCGCTGCTCTCAACCCCGGCCCACCGCGTCGATCTGATGGAGAAGCTGGGCGTCGACGCTGTTCTGGTGCTGCCGTTCACCACGGAACTCT
Organism: Actinocrinis sp.; assembly: GCF_035946395.1. Classification (NCBI taxonomy): domain Bacteria; kingdom Bacillati; phylum Actinomycetota; class Actinomycetes; order Catenulisporales; family Actinospicaceae; genus Actinocrinis; species Actinocrinis sp. The sequence continues at coordinate 458 of NZ_DASYZI010000445.1, read as the reverse complement.
CCCTGCTGACGCCCGAGGAGTTCGTCCGGCAGGTGCTGGTCGAGCGGCTTCACGCGGTCGCGGTCGTGGTCGGGGAGAACTTCCGGTTCGGCCACCGCGCCGCCGGCACGCTCGACACGCTGACCGAACTCGGCGAGAAGTACGGCTTCACCGCGGAAGGGCTGCCGCTGGCCGCGCCCGAAGACAGCGGCGGGCAGCGCTTCTCCTCGACCGATGTGCGCAAGATGGTGCTCGCCGGGGAGGTCGAGACCGCCGCACTGCGGCTCGGCCGCCCGCACCGTGTCGAGGGCGTCGTGGTGCGCGGCGCCCAGCGCGGGCGGGAGCTCGGCTTTCCCACGGCGAACGTGGACACCCCGCCGCACACGGCCATCCCCGCCGACGGCGTCTACGCGGGCTGGCTCGTCGTGGACGGCGATCCGTTGCCCGCGGCCATCTCGATCGGCACCAACCCGACCTTC
>NZ_DASYZI010000444.1:0-24518 GCF_035946395.1 Actinocrinis sp. | reverse complement strand
AGGGGGCGACGTCCGCCGGGGATCGCGCCGCACAGGCTGCGAAGAGCGCCGGGACCTCTGCCGCGCACCAGGTCAAGCATGCGGGGGAGACCGTCGCGCACCGGTTCGGTGGGCGTTTCGGTGATCGCTTCAGTACGGTCGCGCACTCGACCTCTAACGGTGCATCGCACGGCGGCGGGACGGGGCGCTTTGACGATGAGTCGTTTGGCGAGTGAGTTCCCGAATGCGCGAGTGAGTTCGCGCACGAGCTGAAGGCTCGGCGGGTGCGAATGCAAGTGCAAGTACGGGTACGGGTACGGCGGGTGGGTTTTGTGTGGCTGAGGGGCTTCGGTGAGGGCTGGCGGGCGGAGCGACTGGCGCGGTCAGCGTCGGCGCAAGTAGTCCCGGTCAGCGCAGGTAGTCCTTCAGCTGGTCGGCGTACGAGTGGCCGCGCAGTTTGGCTAGGGTCTTGGCCTCGATCTGGCGGATGCGCTCGCGGGTGACGCCGAAGGTGCGGCCGATCTCCTCCAGGGTGTGCGGTTCTCCGTCGGTCAGGCCATAGCGCAGTTGCACTACACGCTTCTCCCGCTCGCCTAGGGTGGAGAGGAGGGTGTCCAGGTGCTCGCGCAGCATCATCACCGCGACGGAGTCGGCCGGGGAGACTGCGTCGGCGTCCTCGATCAGGTCGCCGAGGGCCACGTCGTCCTCTTCGCCTACGGGCGCGTGCAGGGAGACCGGCTCCTGGGCGAGGCGCAGGACCTCGACGACGCGCTCCTCGGGGACGCCGAGGACTTCGGCGATCTGCTCGGGGGTCGGCTCGATCGAATTGGCCTGCAACAGCGCGCGCTGAAGGCGGACGACACGGTTCATCAGCTCGACCACGTGGACCGGCACCCGGATGGTGCGGGCCTGGTCGGCCAGGGCTCGGCTCATCGCCTGGCGGATCCACCAGGTGGCGTACGTGGAGAACTTGTAGCCGCGCGCGTAGTCGAACTTCTCGACCGCGCGGATCAGGCCCAGGTTGCCTTCCTGGACCAGGTCCAGGATCGACATGCCGCGGCCGATGTAACGCTTGGCGATCGAGACGACGAGGCGCAGGTTCGCCTCGATGAGCTTGCGCTTGGCCGCCTGGCCGTGCAACACCAGGACGTGCAGGTCGCGGCGGTCCTCGGGACGCAGGTCGAACGTATGCAGCAGCTTCTCGTCGGCGAACAGGCCCGCCTCGACGGCGCGCGCGAGCTCCACCTCCTCGACCGCGGTGAGCAGCGGGATCCGGCCGATCTCGCGCAGGTACTGCCGGAACAGGTCGCCGGCCGGACCGGCGGAGTCCGCCCAAGCGGCGACGTGGGCGTCCGCGGCTTCCTGCTCCTGGACGCTCGGCTCCTCCTCGGCTTCCGTCTCGGCCAGTTCCTCCGGGTCGGGCTCCCGCGCGTCGCGGGCACGAGTGACGCCGGGCACGGATTCGGACGGCGCGTCGGCGTCGGCGGCCAGGGCTGCCACCTCTTCCGCTTCGTCTTCGGGCAGCAGGTCGACTATGTCAGCTGCGGCCGCAGCCGCGGCGTCGACGGCGGTCTCCCGGTTCACCGGTAGCGGCATCACCCGCGCCAGCGGCAGTTCCTGGGTATCGGTCAGGTCGGCGTCGTAAGGAGGCGCGGTCGCGGCCGTTTCCCCGGTTGCTTCGCGTGGCTGTGCGACCACGGACAGGTAGCGCTCGCCGCGCGGCGTCGCGGGCGGCGGTTCGAGCCCGCCTGGCGTGGGTCCGACGATGACACGTGCGAGGGCGCCGTCCATACGAACTCCGTCCACTTCACCGGCCAATGCGTCCGGCCGCCGGGAACTTCCTTGTCCCCGCGCGGTGCCCGAGTTCCCGGGCGTCAATGGCGACGTGTGCACCGCGCCCCCGCCGGATCGGTGGCGCGGCCGGTTCCACTCGGTGTGGATGCCACGACTCCCCCTTACCCCAGCGCGCACCGTTTCGCGCCTCTTGACGGGCAAGAACTTCGGCGAATCCCTGGAATTGGCGGCGATACGCCAGGTTTCGGCCTGATGGCCGAGAGATGTCTGCCCGGCGCGGGCCGGTATGCGCCGGGTCCGGGGGTACTGGACCGGTTTAGGACGCTGACTCGCTGCGTTGGGGGCAAGATCGGCTGGTTGAGCGATGATCAGAAGTCGATGATCGGCTCGCTGATCGGTTCGGCGATCGGTTCGCTGACCAGTACGGTGATCTGTTTGTTGATCAGTTTGTTGATCGTTGATCGTTGATCAGTGGTCAACGGTCGAGGGAGCCGAACAGGCCGGAGCGGAAGACGTTCAGTTCGTTCAGTTCCACTGAGAGCGCCAGGTACTCCTCGGCCTGGGCAGTCGGATCGAGGCGCTGGAGGCGGGAGTGGGTCGCTGCGCGGCGTCGTTCCACGGCGTCGATCCAGATGCGTGTGATCAACTCGGTGGCGTAACGCGTGTCGATGGTTTGGCCGCCCTTGGCGTTCTCACGCACCATCGGTGGCTCGACAGCGAGCCGGTTGATCAGAGTTCGTACCGAGTCGTCGGGCGCGGCGGCGATTACATTGCTCAGCCACTGAAGGGGGTCCGCCGCGGCGGCCACTCCCCCGGCCGAGACTATGGTGCCGTGAACGGCCACGTACGCGGGTGAGGTGAATTCCTCGGGGCCGAGGCCGTCGAAGGCCGCGCCGACGAGCTTGGGGTACTGGAGAGCCAGCTTCAGTGCCTCGCGCTGGCGGCGGGACTGGGGATCTAGCGGTTCGACGAGATAGGGGTTGGAGGAGGCCGCGGTGGTTGCCGCGGTTGTGGTTGTGGTTGAAGTTGCGGTTGTCGTTGCGGTGCTGGTGGGTGTGCGCATGTCTGCGGCGGTAGCCGCGGATGTGGGGGGGGTGGCGCGGCTTTGTTGTTGGGTGGCAGTCGTGCCGCGCGTGGCTGTGCGGTTGGCGGAGGGGGCGGCGCGGCGCACTTCGGCGGCGACGATCCGGTCGTCGTCGATGCCCAGCCAGCCGGCGAGTCTGCGTCCGTACTCCGGGCGCAGCGCGGGGTCGTGGATGGAGGCGACGATCGGCGCGGTGGCACGCAGCGCGCGCACCCGGCCCTCGGGGGTGTCGAGGTTGTACTCGGACAGGCGGGCGCGGATGACGAACTCGAACAGCGGGATCCGCGCCGTGACCAGGTCCCGGACGGCGGCGTCGCCGCGGGCGATCCGCAGTTCGCACGGGTCCATGCCGTCCGGCTGCACCGCGACGAAGGTCTGGGTGACCCAGCGCTGGTCCTCCATGAAGGCGCGCAGCGCGGCCTTCTGGCCGGCCGAGTCCCCGTCGAAGGTGAAGACGACCTCGCAGCCGAGGTACTGGTTGCGGTCGGCCAGCAGCCGCCGCAGGATCTTGATGTGCTCCTCGCCGAAGGCGGTGCCGCAGGTGGCGATGGCGGTGGTCTCCCCGGCCAGGTGGCAGGCCATCACGTCGGTGTAGCCCTCGACCACCACGGCCCGCTCCTGCTTGCCGATCTCCTTCCGGGCCAGGTCGAGGCCGTAGAGCACGGAGGACTTCTTGTACAGCGGGGTCTCGGGGGTGTTGAGGTACTTCGGGGAGTCCTTATCCTCGGTCAGCCGGCGCGCGCCGAAGCCGATCACCTCGCCGCCGATGTCCGCGATCGGCCAGACGAGCCGGTCCCGGAAGCGGTCGATCGGTCCGCGGCGGCCCTCCGACGCGAGGCCGCCGACCATCAGCTCCTTGTCGGTGAAGCCGCGACCGCGCAGGTGCCGCACCATGACGTCCCAGCCGCCGGGGGCGTAGCCGACGCCGAAGCGTTCGAGCGCGGGAGCCTCGAAGCCGCGCCCCGCCAGGAACTCGCGGCCGTGCTTGGCCGCGGGTGTGACCAGTTGCTCGCGGTAGAAGTCGGCTGCGGCGCGGTGTGCTTCGAGCAGCCGGGCACGCTCGCTGGTCTCGGTGCGTTTGGTGTAGCCGCCCTCGGCGTAACGCAGCTCGATGCGGGCCCGCTTGGCGAGCTGCTCGACCGCCTCGTTGAACGAGAGGTGTTCGAGCTTCGTCACGAACGAGATGACGTCGCCGCCCTCGCCGCAGCCGAAGCAGTGCCACAGGCCCCGGGCCGGGGTCACGTTGAAGGACGGAGACTTCTCCTCGTGGAAAGGGCACAGACCCTTGAGGTTCCCGCCGCCGGCTGAGCGCAGCTGGATGTGCTCGCCGATGACGTCGGCGATCCCGGACGCGTCACGGACAGCCTTGACGTCCTCGTCCCTGATGCGCCCGGCCATGGTCAGATTCTACGCGGGAGGCCCGACAACAGGCTGTGCAAACGGTTGGCCGAGGCGTCGGTCAATGAGGCGATCTGGTCGACGACGACGCGCAGCCTGGACTGGTCGTCAGGGGCGTCGGACCACCAGGCGTGGAAAGCCGGTTCGAGCTGGTCAGGGCGGTCGGCCAGCAGCGAGACCAGTTCGCGTATCAGACTCGCCTGCCGCGCGCGCAGCATGAAGGCCCGCTCGGTCTCCATGACGTAGCGGGCCGCGACCGCTTTGAGCACGGCGTTCTCCAGCCGGATCGGGCGCGGCACGATCAGGTGCGCGTTGTGGCGGGTGTGCGGTCCCGGCCCGAACTCGGCCCGGGTCGCGTGCACCACCGCCAGGCAGAATCGGCCGATCAGCTCGCTGGCGGCGCGCTTGAGCCTGGTCTGCGCGGCAAAGGACCGGTCGTACTCGGCGGGCCACCACTCGACGCACTGCAACCGGTCGAGCGCGGCGGCCAGTTCGCCAGGCTCGGCGTCGGGGGCGTAGCCGAGCGAACGCTCGAACAGCGCGGCGCGCTCCTCGTCGATCAGCAGCACCTTGGGGTCGAGGTGCCCTGCGTAGATCGCGTCTTCGAGGTCGTGCACGGAGTACGCGACATCGTCGGACCAGTCCATGATCTGCGCCTCGAAGCACTTGACCGGCTCGGGCGGCGCGCCGATGCGCAGCCAGGCGAACACCGGCAGGTCGTCGGCGTACGCGCCGAACTTGTTGGTACCGGGGCGGCGCGGCCACGGGTACTTGGTCGTGGCGTCGAGCAGGGCGCGGGTCGGGTTCAGGCCGGCGGACCGGCCGTCGGCGGAGATCACCTTGGCTTCGAGCCGGGTCAGAATGCGCAGGTTCTGTGCGTTGCCCTCGAAGCCGCCGATCGCGCCGGTGACCTCGTTGAGCGCGCCCTCGCCGGTGTGGCCGAAGGGCGGGTGGCCGAGGTCGTGCGCGAGGCAGGACGCCTCGACCAGATCGGGGTCGGCGCCGAGCGAACCGGCCAGCTCGCGGCCGATCTGGGCGACTTCGAGCGAGTGGGTCAGCCGGGTGCGCGGGAAGTCGGACTCGCCTGGCGCCACGACCTGGGTCTTCCCGGCGAGGCGGCGCAGCGCCAGGCTGTGCAGCACGCGGGCGCGGTCGCGCTGGAAAGGGGTGCGTTCACCGCCAGTGCGTTTGAGCTCGCTGGCCGGCTCGACCGCGTACCGCTCGATGTCAGCCTCTTCGTAGCCCGCGACGCTGATGAGCTGTGCCATGAGGCAACGGTAATGCGCGATGGGCGACGTGAGCACTGGTTGCTCGGTCGCAATATACGTGGGCTACCGTGGGTGCGTGCTCAAGACCGAACAGGTTCCGGCGGATGACGAGGAGCTCGGCAAGCTGCGTCAGGAGCTGCGCGACGACCTGTCGGCACGTTATCCGGACGAGGGCGCGGACGGCGACGACCATCTTTCCGAAAGCATCAGATTCCTGTTGATGCGTCAGGACGGCGCGGCGATCGGTTGCTGCGCGCTCCAGCGCAATGCGGAGTCAGGGCTCGACGGCCTGGAGTTGAAGCGGATGTACGTGGTGCCGGCCGCGCGCGGCACCGGCGTGGCGGGCAAGTTGCTCGCCGCGGCCGAGCGGCTGGCCCGGGAACTCGGCGCAGCGCAGATCTACCTGGAGACCGGGATCCGGCAGCAGGAAGCGATCCGGCTGTACGAACGCAACGGGTACAGCGAGATACCGCTTTATCCGCCCTACACGGAGTCGGCCATCTCGGTCTCGTACGCGAAGGCGATCGGGCGGGCCTCCACGTACGAGACCGACGATGACGATCCTCTGGCCGTTGTGCAGGGATAGGTCATCAGGGCGAGGACAGGTCAGGGTCAGGCGTTGCGTTCCCGCTTTTCCTGTACCGCGGCGCGGGCCGCTTCCAAGCGGGCGACCGGAACGCGGAACGGGGAGCAGGAGACGTAGTCCAGGCCGACCTGGTGGAAGAAGTGCACGGAATCCGGGTCGCCGCCGTGCTCCCCGCAGACGCCGAGCTTGAGGGTGGGCCGGGCTGCCTTGCCCTCGGTGGTGGCGATCTGCACCAGGCGGCCGACGCCACCGCGGTCCAGGGTCTCGAACGGGGAGACCCCGAAGATGCCCTTGTCCAGGTAGGCGCTGAAGAACGCGGCCTCCACGTCGTCCCGGGAGAAGCCCCAGGTCGTCTGGGTCAGGTCGTTGGTGCCGAAGGAGAAGAACTCGGCGGCCTCGGCGATCTGCCCGGCGGTCAGCGCCGCCCGGGGCAGCTCGATCATCGTGCCGATCAGCGCCCTGATGTCGGCGCCGGTGGTCTCGCGCACCTCGTCGAGCACCGTGCGGGCCTGCTCGCGGATGATCTCCAGCTCCTGCACCGCGCCGACCAGCGGCACCATGATCTCGATCCGGGCCACCCCGCCGGCCTTGGCCACCTGCGCCGCGGCCTCGGCCAGCGCCCTGACCTGCATGATGAACAGCCCCGGCACCACCAGGCCGAGCCGCACGCCGCGCAGGCCGAGCATCGGGTTGGCCTCGTGCAGCTTGTGCACCGCCTGGAGCAGCCGCAGGTCGCCCTCGTGCTGCTCGCCGCGCGCCTCGGCCACGGCCACCCGGACCGACAGCTCGGTCAGGTCCGGCAGGAACTCGTGCAGCGGCGGGTCGAGAAGGCGCACGGTCACCGGTAGGCCGCCCATCGCGGTGAGTATCGCCACGAAGTCGTCGCGCTGCATCGGCAGCAGTTCTTCGAGCACCTTCTCCCGCTCCGAGTCGTCCTCGGCCAGGATGAGCCGCTCGACGAGTGCGCGCCGCTCACCGAGGAACATGTGCTCGGTGCGGCACAGGCCGATGCCCTGCGCGCCGAAGCGGCGGGCGCGCGCCGCGTCCTCTGGATTGTCGGCGTTCGCCCGGATGTAGAGCCGGCGGCGCTCGTCGGCCCAGGTCATGATCCGGTGCACCGACCTGACCAGCTCGCCGGCTCGCGGCGAGTCCGCGCCCAGGCGGCCCTCGAAGTACTCGACCACCGGCGACGGCTGGACCGGGACCTCGCCGAGGTAGACCGCTCCGGAGGTCCCGTCGATCGAGATCAGGTCGCCCTCGTCGACCACGACGCCGCCGGGTGCGGTCATCCGGCGGGTCTTGGTGTTCACCTCCAGCTCCTCGGCGCCGCACACGCAGGTCTTGCCCATGCCTCGGGCGACCACGGCGGCGTGCGAGGTCTTGCCGCCGCGCGAGGTCAGGATGCCCTGCGCGGCGATCATCCCGTTGAGGTCGTCCGGGTTGGTCTCCCGGCGGATCAGGATGACGCGTTCGCCGGAGCGGGACCATTTCACCGCGGTGTACGAGTCGAACACCGCCTTGCCGACCGCCGCTCCGGGCGAGGCGTTCATGCCGGTGGCGATGCGCTGGTACGAGCCGCGCGTGTCGAACTGCGGGAACATCAGCTGGGCGAGTTGGCCGCCGGTTACCCGGGAGACTGCCTCGTCCTGGTCGATCATGCCCTGGTCCACCAGGCTGGCCGCGATCAGGAACGCGGCGGCCGCGGTACGTTTGCCGACCCGCGTCTGGAGCATCCAGAGCTTTCCGCGCTCGATGGTGAACTCGATGTCGCACAGGTCCCGGTAGTGGCCCTCCAGTGTGGCCATGATCGCCAGCAGCTCGCGGTAGGACTTCGGGTCGAGCTCTTCGAGCTGCTGGAGCGGCACCGTGTTGCGGATGCCCGCGACCACGTCCTCGCCCTGCGCGTTCGCGAGATAGTCCCCGTACACGCCCTGCGATCCGGTGGCCGGGTCACGGGTGAACGCGACTCCGGTGCCCGAGTCGGGACCGAGGTTGCCGAAGACCATGGAGCACACATTGACTGCGGTGCCCAGATCGTGCGGGATGCGCTCCTGCCGCCGGTAGAGCTTGGCCCGTTCGGTGTTCCAGGAGTCGAACACCGCGCGGATCGCCAGGTCCATCTGCTCACGCGGTTCCTGGGGGAATTCGCGCCCGGCGTGTTCGCTCACGATCGCCTTGTACGACTCGACCAGCCCGCGCAGGTCGTCGGCGTCGAGGCCGAGGTCGCTGGAGACGCCCTTGGCCTTCTTCGCCGCGTCGAGGGCGTCCTCGAAGTGCTCGCCGCCCACGCCGAGCACGGTCTTGCCGAACATCTGGATCAGCCGCCGGTAGGAGTCCCAGGCGAAGCGCTCGTCTCCGGCCACCCGCGCCAGGCCCGGCACGGAGGCGTCGGACAGGCCGATGTTCAGGACGGTCTCCATCATCCCGGGCATCGAGAACTTGGCCCCGGAGCGCACCGAGACCAGCAGCGGGTCGTCGCTCGCGCCGAGCTCGCGGCCCATCCGCTCTTCGAGTGCGGCGAGGTGTTCGGAGACCTCGGCGCGCAGCCCGTCCGGCTCGTCGCCGTCGGCCAGGTACGCCCGGCAGGCCTCGGTGGTGAGGGTGAACCCCGGGGGCACCGGCAGGCCGAGGTTGGTCATCTCGGCGAGGTTGGCCCCCTTGCCGCCGAGCAGATCCTTGAGATCCTTGTTGCCCTCGGTGAAGTCGTATACGTATTTGGTTTTGAGGGCCGGCCCGGCGGCCGGCGAGACATCGGTAGGCACGTGAAGCTCCCTGAAGCACAACGCGTGCAAGCGCGACGAATATCGTCGGAGGACGAAAAGCGGACGCCGACCCGCACGATCGGCACCCGGCTTCTTACCTCTACGACACTACCGGCCAGCTGCGACTATGTCAGTGTGAGGCGGCCCACCCTGTGGATAACTTCTTTCATCTCGGCCGGACGGCCCAATCCGGCGCCGCGGTCCAATGACGGCGCGGTCCATCAGCGCTAATCCCGGCTTTTCGAACTGGAGAACCCGGGTTTTCAACCGCCCGAATCGTCGGTCTCCGCACCGGTCGGTGGTGTGGGGTCGTCAGGATTCTCTAACCAGCCGTACGGCAGTGTTATGCGGCGGTCGGACGCGTGACTGCGTCCGCGCGGCGAACCGTCGTTCGCGTCCGGCCACGGCTGCTCGTGGTCCAGCTTGGCGAGAAGTTCGTCGAACTCGTCGAGATTCGAGGCTTGAGCCAGCCGGCCACGCAGCTCAGAACCGACCGGGAAGCCTTTGAGGTACCAGGCGACGTGCTTGCGGAACTCGCGCACGCCGTGGTCGGAATGATGCATCTCGACCAAGCCCGCGGCATGCCTGCGCATCATGGCCGCGACCTCGCCGAGGCCGGGCCGCACGCGCTCGCCGCCGACGAATGCCGCCGCGAGGTCGGCGAAGAGCCAGGGCCGGCCAAGGCAGCCTCGGCCCACGACGACCCCGTCCGCACCGGTCTCGGTCATCATCCGCAGCGCGTCGGCGCCTTCCCAGATGTCGCCGTTGCCGAGTACGGGAACGTGATTGAGCTCCGCCTTGAGCTTCGCGATCCGATCCCAGTCGGCCTGCCCCGAGTAACCCTGCGCCCCGGTACGCGCGTGCAGCGCGACTGCGGCCACACCCTCGTCCTCGGCGATGCGGCCGGCCTCCAGATAGGTCTCGTGCTCGGCATCGATGCCCACGCGCATCTTGATGGTCAAGGGCAGCGCCCCGGCGTTACGCACCGCCGCGCGCACGATGTTGCGGAACAGGACGTGGTGGTACGGCAGGGCGCACCCTCCGCCGCGCCGGGTGACTTTGGTCACCGGACAACCGAAGTTGAGATCGATATGGTCGGCGAGGTCCTCCTCGGCGACGATGCGTACCGCGCGGCCGACATAGTCGGGATTCACTCCGTAGAGCTGCACCGAGCGGGGCCGCTCGGAGGGCTCGAAGTGGATCATCTTGCGGGTCTTCGGGTTGCGCTCGACCAGCCCGACCGTAGTCACCATCTCGCACACGAACAGCCCGGCGGGACGCTCAGGAGTGGCGTCGGGCACCCGGCTCTCCGCCTGTTCCCGGCACAACGCCCGGAACGGCGGGTTGGTGATCCCCGCCATCGGGGCGAGTACCACCGGCGGCCACACCCGATAAGGGCCGACCGCGAGCGGCTGGTGCGCGACAGGCATGTAATGGACCTCGGGATCACTCGTGGAGCGGAGCCGCCGGAAACAGCACCCCATTGTTCCAGATTCGGGGCTTGAGACCCGAGAGAGGAGACTGACGTGCACGTTCTGGGCATCGACATCGGCGGTACCGGAATCAAGGGCGCTCCAGTGGACACAGTTACTGGTGAGCCGACCGAGGAGCGCTTCCGGGTCGAGACGCCACATCCGGCGACGCCTGACGCGGTGGCGCGGTGTGTCGGCGATGTCTCCAGCCACTTCACGTGGACGGGCCCGGTGGGCATCACCTTCCCCGGTGTGATCACACGCGGAACGGTGCGTACTGCCGCCAACATGGAGCCCGCGTGGATCGGCGTGAACGCGCAGATGCTGTTCGCGAAGGTGCTGCGTACAGCGGACGGCGCGGCCCCACGGGTGTTGAACGACGCGGACGCCGCCGGCGTCGCCGAGATTGCGCACGGAGCGGGCCGCGATCGCGACGGCGTGGTGCTCATGCTCACCTTCGGCACCGGAATCGGCTCGGCGCTGTTCCTCGACGGGAAGCTGGTGCCGAACACCGAGTTCGGCCACCTGGAGCTGCACGGCAAGGACGCCGAGGACCGCGCCGCGGCCCGGGTCCGCGACGAGAAGGAGCTGAGCTGGGACAAGTGGGCCAAGCGGGTCCAGGAGTACCTGTCTCTGGTCGAAGCGCTGCTCAGCCCGGACCTGATCATCGTCGGCGGAGGCGTCTCCAGGCACGCGGACAAGTTCCTGCCGCTGCTGGACGTGCACGCCGAGATAGTCGCCGCACAGCTGGCCAATACGGCAGGCATCGTCGGCGCGGCGATGGCCGTAGCGTCTTCGGCGGTGCCTTCATAGGGCGCGCATGGGGCGCGTGCGTAAGGAGCATCAAACTGCATAGCGCCTTAGCTACCGATCCGGGACACTGTGAGCAAGCACTAAGGCAGCGATGTCATTACCCTATGTCGCAAGATCGCTACTTTAGGCGATTGGACAATGCGGGGCACATGGGGACTGGTGAGCGTGGCAGGCCGAAGGGCTGTGCGTACGTCGGCTGTGGTGTCGGCAACTGTGTCGGCGGCGGCGTTACTGCTGCTCGCGCTGCTGGGAGCAGTCGCGGGTTGCTCCTCCGCGCCTCAGCCGACGCCCGAGATCAGTCCGCCGGTCGCGGCCATGCCGCTGGACGAGCGGATCACGCTGCCACCGACGATGGGCCTGGCGTTCCATCACAAGCTGCCGGGAAATCGCGTCGAGCATCAGATCCTCTACACGGTTCAGCAGTCCATCCGCGCGCAGCTTCACGCCGATTACGGCTCCGGCCCGGCCGATCCGCTGCTTCCCGTCTACTGGTCGGGCAGCGCGCTGGCCACCATAAGGAGCCATGTGACGGGCTGGGTAAGCAAGCACGAGCAGCCCGTGGGCGTGCTGGTGGTGGCTACCACCACGTACACACCGCCTGACACCTCTGGGACGGCCACCGTGTCGTACTGCGCGAACTGGCGGAACGTACTGCGCGGTAACGCGACCACGCACGTCGTCGGCTCTGCCGTGCAGAAGCCCGGCACACCGGGTACGTTCACGACGCTCACTCTCACCCGAGGCCCGAACGACCGCTGGCAGGTCTCAGGCATCAAGGAGGCCGAGCACTCGCCGAAGTGCCCGGCCTCGAAGTAGTCCTCGTAGTCTTCGTGGAACTCGTACAACTCTCGCCTCGGCGGCTCGTCTCAACAGCCGACCAGCCGTGCGGCCAGGTATGCCTCGACCTGGTCGAGCGACACGCGTTCCTGCTCCATCGTGTCGCGTTCACGGACCGTCACCGCGTTGTCCTCAAGGGTGTCGAAGTCCACAGTGATGCAGAACGGTGTGCCGATCTCGTCCTGGCGCCGGTAGCGGCGGCCGATGGCCTGCGCGTCGTCGAAGTCGACGTTCCAGTTGCAGCGCAATGCGTCGGCCAGCCCGCGCGCCTTTGGCGACAGGTCGGTGTTGCGGGACAGCGGCAGCACGGCGACCTTGACCGGTGAGAGCCTGCGATCGAGTTTGAGCACCGACCGCTTCTCCATCACGCCCTTGGCATTAGGCGCCTCGTCCTCGGTATACGCGTCGATCAGGAACGCCAGCATGCACCGGTTGACGCCTGCGGCGGGCTCGATGACGTAGGGCGTGAACCGCTCGTTGTTGGCCTGGTCGAAGTAGGACAGGTCCTGCCCCGAGTGCTTCGAGTGCGTCGTCAGGTCGAAGTCCGTGCGGTTGGCGATGCCCTCAAGCTCGGAGAACTCGCTGCCGCCAAAGTTGAAGCGGTACTCGATGTCCACTGTCCGCTTCGAATAGTGCGACAGCTTCTCCTGCGGGTGCTCGTAAAGGCGCAGGTTGTCCGGGTTGATGCCGAGGCCGAGGTACCAGTTCCAGCGCTGCTCGATCCAGTACTCGTGCCACTTCTCGTCCTCGCCGGGCCGCACGAAGTACTCCATCTCCATCTGCTCGAACTCGCGGGTGCGGAAGATGAAGTTGCCCGGGGTGATCTCGTTGCGGAAGGACTTGCCCAACTGGCCGATGCCGAACGGGATCTTGCGCCGCGCGGTCTCGAAGACGTTCTTGTAGGACACGAAGATGCCCTGCGCGGTCTCCGGCCGCAGGTAGTGCAGCCCTGAGCCGTCCTGCACCGGACCGAGGTGGGTGGAGAGCATCCCGTTGAACATCTTCGGCTCGGTGAACTGCCCCTTGTTCCCGCAGTTCGGGCAGTTGACGTCGGCCAGGCCGTGCTCCGGGGCGTGCTTGTGCTTGGCCTCGTAAGCCTCTTCGAGGTGGTCGGCGCGGAACCGCTTGTGACAGGAGAGGCACTCGGTGAGCGGATCGGCGAACTCCTTGACGTGCCCGGAGGCCTCCCACACCTCGCGGGCCAGGATGATCGAGGAGTCCAGGCCGACGACGTCCTCGCGGCCGCGCACCACGGCCTGCCACCACTGCCGCTTGACGTTCTCCTTCAACTCCACGCCGAGCGGACCGTAGTCGTAGGCGGCCCTGGATCCGCCGTAGATCTCGCTGGAGGGGAAGACGATGCCGCGGGCCTTTGCCAGGCGGACGATGGTGTCGATCTTGTCGGCGGGCACTGTGTGCTCTCTTGTCTGCTTGTTCGCCATCACACCCGGCTGGTGTGCGGTCAACCCGGGGACAAAGCGTACCGAGGGTGCGCGCCGCGTTTCCAACGTCTTCCGGCGCGCGGACTGCCCAAAGGTGCCGCCCTATCCAGCTTAAGAGGAATGACACGGCCCGGCGGTGGCACAATGGCTACGGCGCCGTGAAAGGCATGCACACTGTACGTTGGGGGAAGATTCACCCGTAGCAAGGAGCACCGGCGATGAGCGAGACGGAGATGCATGGGTCGCGCACATCAGTGCCCGCGCCCGGCCGTTCGACCCGCCAGCGAGCCGCGGTGACGTCGCTGCTTGAGGAGACCGACGACTTCCAGTCGGCCCAGCAGCTACATGACCGGCTCAAGCACCGGGGCGACTCCGTCGGCCTGACGACGGTGTACCGCACGCTCCAGTCACTCGCCGACGCCGGCGCTGTGGACGTGGTACGCACCGGCGACGGCGAGGCGGTGTACCGGCGGTGCAGCTCGGGCAGCCACCACCATCACCTGGTCTGCCGCAATTGCGGGAAGACGGTCGAGGTCGAGGGCCCGGCGGTGGAATCCTGGGCCGACCGGATCGCCGCCGAGCACGGCTTCACGCACGTGTCGCACACGCTGGAGATCTTCGGCACCTGCGCGCAGTGCGCCAACAGCTGACTGTGCCTGCCAGCGACCGCAGCGGTAGGTGACGTTTGAGCTGTGAGGTCAAAGTCGTGGCGCCTGGCACGCGTGCTCGCCGCGTTGGCGGGCCGTGCCCAACATCCGGTATGGGCGCAACCCTCCACCGGGCAATTGCCGCGCCACACCCTGATCCAACCTCACAGCTCAAACACCACCTAGTGGCGACCGTCGTGCGCCCGGTCGACAGTGCCCGCGACTGACCGCATCTGTTAGCGGCAGTGTCCGTTAGTGGCAGTATCTGTTAGCGGAGTGGGCCCGTTAATAGTGGTGGGCCTGTCAGTGATGCTGCCGCTCGTCGCGTTCTTTGATCCAGACCATGCCGCGACCGGTGTCGCCGGGCGCGTTGATCCCATCGTCCTCGATCCGGTCGAGCCGGTAGCCGAGCCGCCGGGGCACGGCGGCGCTGCGCGTGTTGGCCTCGTCGCAGTGGATCTCGACCCGTTCGATGTCGTCGAGGCCGAGCAGGATTCGGGTCAGCTCGCGGGCGGCGCGGGTGATCACGCCCTTGCCGGTGTGCGCGACATGGCACCAGTAGCCGATCTCCAGAGCACCGGGTCCGAGGCGGTCGTGCACGCCGATGACGCCGAGCACTGTGCCATCGATGGCGTCGAAGATGCCGTAGTTGCACGAGCCGTCCGAGGGCCAGGAACCGGCCTGTAGTTCACCCCAGGCGCGCTGTCCCTCCAGAGTGGGCGGCTCACGCAGCCAGTCCATCCAATGATGTAAGTGTTCATACGATTCGACTACCGCGTCGTATCGGGCTTGCAGGTCTTCGGGTTCCCAGCGGCGCAGGACGAGTCCGTCGGTCTCGATCCGCTCAGGCGGCGCGTTTCCCGGGCCGAACGCCGCAGGTGGGTCGGTCGGCTCCGCACGCGAGGTTGTCTGCTCCATGGGCCGAGCATGTCCAGTATCACGGCGGGCGCGCAACGGAAATACGCCCGGCGACACACACGACGACACATCAGGAAACACATCCGGCGGCACGCACGGCGCCCCGTACGCCCGCCTCCACAACGGACTACGAGGCGCCGTGCGGCCTTCCCGGGGCCGGACTCGACCCCGTCGCCGCGTTGCGCCAACCGCGGCGACCGATCCGTCGAGCGTGCCGAGAAGCGGGTCTCAGGCTCCGCCGACGGACGCTCTCGGCCGTCAGCCTCTATCGGCCTGTTGTAGGACTCGAACCGTTCAGTACAGCGGCGGGCGTGCTCACCGCCGGAAAGCCATGTATGAACCTTCGCAGTGCGTTAGGGGCCCGTCAACACATTCCAGGTTGGCCAACACAGCGTTGATCAACACAGCCCGCGGCGCGTCTCCATCGGAATCGGCGAACCATGCCGGCCGAAGGGGACGGTCACTTGGGTTCGGCTACCGCGTTGGGGATCGCGCTGCCGAAGCGGCGGTCGCGCTCGGCGTAGATCTCGATGGCCCGCCACAGGTCGCGGCGGTCGAAGTCCGGCCACAGCGTGTCCAGGAACACCATCTCGGCGTAGGCGGCCTGCCAGAGCATGAAGTTCGACGTGCGCTGCTCGCCCGAGGAGCGCAGGAACAGGTCCACGTCCGGCAGGTCCGGTTCGTCGAGATAGCGGGCGATGGTGCGCTCGTCGATCCGGTCCGGGTTGAGCCGGCCGGCCACGGCGTCGCGGGCGATGGCAGCCGCGGCGTCGGCAAGTTCCGCCCGGCCGCCGTAGTTCACGCACATGGTCAGGGTGAACCGGTCGTTGTAGCGCGTACGCTCCTCGGCCCACTCCAACTCGTCGATGACCGACTTCCACAGCCGCGGGCGCCGCCCGGCCCAGCGGATGCGCACGCCGAGTTCGTCCATCTCGTCGATCCGGCGGCGGATGGTCAGCCGGTTGAAGCCCATCAGCCAGCGGACCTCGTCCGGCGAGCGCTTCCAGTTCTCGGTGGAGAAGGCGTAGGCGGAGATGTGCGTGACGCCGATCTGCACCGCGCCCTCGACCACGTCGAACAGCGACTTCTCGCCCTCCTCGTGGCCCTTGGTGCGCGGCAGGTTGCGCTGCTTGGCCCAGCGCCCGTTGCCGTCCATCACGATCGCCACGTGCTTGGGCACCAACTCGGCCGGGATCTTCGGCGGCTCGGCGCCTTCCTTGTGCGGCTTCGGGTCGCGGTACATCCGCGGGCCGCGTGAAGTCGGATAAGCAGGCCGGTTCTTGAGTCGCACGTCGAGTTCCTTACCGTTCCACCAGTCGCAGCGACCTTAGCCCACGTTCGACGTGCCATTGCAGGTACGCCGCGACCAGCCCGCTGCCCTCACGCCGATGCCGCTCCTCACTCGCGTCGGCGGTTTCCCACTCTCCGGCGAGCAGCGCGCCGAGCAGGTTGAGCGTGGCGCGCTGTGGCACCGCCGAGGCGGCCGGTTTACAGGACGCGCAGACCACGCCGCCGGCCGGAACGGCGAAGAAGCGCCACGGAGCGTTCTCGGGCGGCTCGGCCCCGCACTGCGCGCAGTCGTGGAACGAGGGCGCGTATCCGGCCACGGCCAGCGAACGCAGTATGAACGCGTCGAGTACCAGTCCCGGGGCGTGCTCCCCCGTCGTCAGCACGCGTAGCCCGCCGAGCAGCAGCAGATACTGCTGCACCGCGGGCTCGCCCTCGGCGTCCGTGAGCCGTTCCGCCGTCTCCAGCATCGCGGTGCCGGCCGTGTACCGGCCGTAGTCCGCGACGATCCGCTCACCGTACGGCGCGATCGTCTCGGCCTGGGTGATCATGTCCAGCGCGCGGTTCTGCTTGGAGAAGACCTGAAAGTCCACGTGCGCGAACGGTTCGAGCCGGGCACCGAACTTCGAGGTGGTGCGCCGCACGCCCTTGGCCACCAGCCGCACCCGGCCCTGCTCACGGGTCAGGATCGTGATGATCCGGTCCGCCTCACCCAGCTTCTGGGTGCGTAGGACGATCCCGTCGGCACGATGCAGGGTCACCCGCCGATTCTCCCACGTTCAGCGCGGTATGCGTGTCTCACGTGCCGTTCTACGCCCTTACGCGCGTGCGGACTGCTCAGCGACCGCGATGACACCCGCAGTGTGTGTCGCCGTCATACCGAGCGTGGCTCCGGTGGAGACGAGCACCTGCCGCTCCAGGTCGGTCAGCGGACCGTCGGCGAGGGCGACTCGCGCGGCCGAGCCGACCAGCGCCTCCTTGCCGGTGTCCGCCAACTGCGCGCCGAGGGAGGTAAGCAGTTGCGAGAGGTCACCGGGCACGACGCCGAGGTCGGCGCTCAGGTCCTGGTCGGTGTACGCGGGCAGCCCGGCGCGCGCGATCTCGGTCACGGCGACCGCGCGAGCGTCCGCGGACTGGGCCGACCCGGTGCGCAGCACGTGCACGACCACCCCGCGCGCGCCGTCGATCAGCAGCGACGACAGCTGGCCGGAGGTCGGGCGGCTCAGCACGGCCTCGGTGTACGAGGTCTGGCACACGTCGCAGCGGATCTGCTCGCCGAGCGTCGCCACCGGGAACAGCGGGATGTAGTACAGGTGGAACCAGCGCTTGGCGACCCGCCGCGTGTAGGGGCGGTCGCCGCCGCAGCGCGGGCAGAAGAAGGTGCCGTTCGAGACGGTTTTGAAGCGGACCTTCATCCCCCAGATGAGGAAGAAGAACACGGACTTACCCCCAGTTGCACGGAGAGGTGACGAGCCGACGGCGGCTCGACGGCTTTCCGTCCGCAGGCTTGGCGCTGCCTGCGGACGGAAAGCCGGATCGACGCCGCGGTCGAAGACGCGAGCCGTCAGCCTATTGGTTCCGGCGACACGCCAAGAAACGCGCCCCTGTCCCCGCCGCTGCCGTCTCCACCACTACTTACTGTCTCCACCGCTACCTCACCGCGCGGTTGACCGCCGAGACGACCGCCTTGAGCGACGCCGTGACGATGTTCGCGTCGACGCCGACGCCCCACAGCACCCGGTCGCCGATCGCGCACTCGATGTACGCGGCCGCCGACGCGTCGCCGCCCGCGGACAGCGCGTGCTCGGCGTAGTCGAGGAAGCGCATCTCCACGCCGAACCCGGCCAGGGCGCTGACGAAGGCGTCGATCGGGCCGTTACCGGTCGCCTCGACGGTGCACGGATCGCCGTCCACGACCAGATCCACCGAGAGCACGTCCTTACCGTCCACGCTCGCCTCGTTGCGGTGCCCGGCGAGCCGGAACCTGCCCCACGGCGTCTCGGGGACCGGCAGGTACTCGTCGGCGAAGACCGCCCAGATCTCCTCCGGGCTGACCTCGCCGCCATCGGCGTCCGTCTTGACCTGGATGACCTGCGAAAACTCGATCTGGAGCCGGCGCGGCAGATCCATCTGGTGGTCGGCCTTCATGATGTAGGCGACCCCGCCCTTTCCGGACTGCGAGTTGACCCGGATGACGGCCTCATACGTCCGGCCGACGTCCTTCGGGTCGATCGGCAGGTAAGGCACCGCCCACACGATCTCGTCCACGCTCTTGCCGACCGCCGCCGCGTCGCGCTCCAGGTGCTCGAAGCCCTTCTTGATCGCGTCCTGGTGCGAGCCGGAGAACGCCGTGTAGACCAGGTCACCGCCGTACGGGTGCCGCGGGTGCACCGGCAGCTGGTTGCAGTACTCGACGGTGCGCCGGATCTCGTCGATGTCGCTGAAGTCGATCTGCGGGTCGATGCCCTGCGCGAACAGGTTCAGTCCCAGGGTGACCAGGCATACGTTGCCGGTCCGCTCCCCGTTGCCGAACAGGCAGCCCTCGATGCGGTCAGCTCCGGCCTGGTAGCCCAGTTCCGCGGCCGCCACGGCGGTACCGCGGTCGTTGTGCGGGTGCAGCGACAGCACGACCGAGTCGCGGTACTTCAGATGGCGGTGCATCCACTCGATCGAGTCGGCGTAGACGTTCGGGGTGGCCATCTCGACCGTGGCCGGCAGGTTGATGACGACCTTGCGGTCCGGCGTCGGCTGCCACACGTCGTTGACCGCGTCGCAGACCTCGACCGCAAAGTCCAGCTCAGTGCCCGTGTACGACTCGGGTGAGTACTCGAACAGCACCTCGGTCTCAGGCAGCTGCTCGGCGTACTTCAAGCACAGCCGCGCGCCGTCCACCGCGATCTGCTTGATGCCCTCGCGGTCGAGCCCGAACACCACCCGCCGCTGGAGAGTCGAGGTGGAGTTGTACAGGTGCACGATCGCCCGCTTGGCCCCGCGAATGGACTCGAACGTTCGCTCGATCAGGTGCTCTCGGGCCTGGGTCAGGACCTGGATCACCACATCGTCGGGGATCCGGCCCTCCTCGATGATCTGCCGGATGAAGTCGAAGTCGGTCTGGCTGGCCGCCGGGAAGCCGACCTCGATCTCCTTGTAACCCATCCGGACCAGCAGCTCGAACATCTCCAGCTTGCGTGCCGGGGACATCGGGTCGATCAGCGCCTGGTTGCCGTCGCGCAGGTCCACCGCGCACCATCGCGGGGCCTCGGTGATCACGTTGTCGGGCCAGGTCCGGTCGGTCAGCGCGATCGGGGTGAAGGGTACGTACTTGTGCACCGGCATCGTGGTGGGCTGCTGCTCGGTGCCAGGCCACTGTGCCGAGGTCGTCGCCTGCTCGTTCATGCGGGAGTTCTCCATCGCCTGTCGAAACGGAGCGACCGACGGGGTAACGCACGAAAGCAACGACCATCACCGCGGCGAGGGTGCCGGTCTGTGATCTACAGGCCCCCGCCGCGGCAGGTAAGAAGCAGCCGCTTGGCGTACATAGGGGGCCCACGGTAGCCGACGGTGCCGCATGGCGGCCACCCTGGCGCCCTGAGCGTCCAACATGCGGACATGCAAGCCTGCGGCCTGCCGGTACCCTTGGAGCATTCCCCCCGATTGGCGGCACGGTGTCACTGAGACCGCCCAACGCGTGTCACCGAGACCGCCCAAGTATCTCGGGATTCTCGCGCCCCCCGGGCGTTTCTCCTCGGCCGCCGGGTGGCACCCGCAGTGAGATGGATTCCGTGCGCAGCCCCTTCGCCCCCGCCTGCCCCGCCCGCCAGTGGCGGGTAGCGGCGGTTGAGCTGGGGCCGAGCGGGCCCGGCGCGGGCGAGCTCAGCCGGGTGCTGGCCTGTCAGCGCGCCGCCGACCTGGCCGATCGGCCGGGCGAGCCGGGCATCTGTCCCGCCGAGCTGCGCGGCCTGCTGGTACCGCCGTACTGCGGCCGACGCGTGCTGTTCACGGCGACGGACGTGACCGGCCACGTGGTCGGCTGGGCCAGACTGGGCCTCTACGAGGCGTTCCACCGTGACGTCGCGCACGCGGCGATCACCGTGCACCCGGCGGTACGCCGGTGCGGCGTGGGCTCGATGCTGCTTGACGCGCTGGCGTGGGCCGCACGTACATGGCACCGATCACGGCTGATCGTGGACGCCCCGCGTACCCGCGCGACCGAGGCGTTCGCGTCCCGGCACGGCCTGTTCGTCAGCGGTCGCGACCTGCACTCCCGGCTCGACCTGGACGGTCCCGAACTGCCACACCGCCTCGTCGCGGCGGTGAATCCGGCGGCGGCGAACCCGGGCGGGCTGCCCCGGCAGCGCCGCCGCCACGCGCGTCCGGGCCCCGGCGACGGCTTTGCGACCCTGTGCTGGAGCGGTCCGTGCCCGGACGAGTTCCTGAGCGGCTACGTCAGCACCCTGGACTATCTGCACGCGGCCCAGCCGTCCGGTCCGCTTCCGGCCCCCAGTCCCGCCGACGCCTCCGCGCCTGACTCTGACACCAACTCCAGGTTCGAGCCCGGATCCTCACCCGGAGTCACACCGTTCACTTCCGCCGAAGTCCGCCACCGTGAACAGTCCGCAAGCCGCGCAGGCCTGCGCGAGTACACCGTGTGCCTGATCGACCAGACCACCGGCCGGATCGCCGCGCTCTCCAGCGCGCACACGCCGGACGGGTTACGCGGCGAGCAGAACGAGACCGTCGTCGCCCCCGACTACCGCGGCCTGGGCCTCGCGGTGCGGGTCAAGGCGCAGCTCATCCGGGGACTGCTCGCAGCCGAACCGTCCCTGGCGATACTCGACACCTACAACGCCGTGGACAACCACCGCATGCTGGCCGTCAACCGCCGCCTGGGCTTCCGCCCCCTGGACACGCACGCCGCCTGGACCCTGACGCTCTGAGACCCGAACAGCCAAAGACGCCACGCATCAAAACCGACCGGGTTTCAGAACCGACCAGCCGTCAGAACCCCAGCCGCTGCAACTGCTTGGGGTCCCGCTGCCAGTCCTTGGCCACCTTCACGTGCAAGTCCAGAAACACCGGCGTGCCCAACAGCGCCTCGATCTGCCGCCGTGCCCGTGAGCCGACGTCGCGCAGCCGTGAGCCGCCCGTGCCGATCACGATCGCCTTCTGGCTCTGCCGTTCCACGTACAGCACCGCGTGCACGTCCAGCAGCGGCTTGTCCTTGGGCCGTCCCTCACGCGGCAGCATCTCCTCGACGGTCACCGCGAGCGAGTGTGGCAGTTCGTCGCGCACGCCTTCGAGCGCGGCCTCACGGATCAGCTCGCCGACCATCACCTGCTCGGGTTCGTCGGTCAGCTCCCCGCCCGGATACAGCGGCGGCGACGCGGGCAACCGCCCGACCAGCAGATCGGCGAGCAGGCCGACCTGATCCCCCGCCACCGCCGAGACCGGGATCACCTCGGCCCATTCGATCCCGACCTCCTTGCCCAGCTCGACCGCGGCGAGCAACTGCTCGCCGACCGCATCCCTGCTCACGGTGTCGGTCTTCGTCACGATCGCGATCTTGGGCGTGCGCCGCACGCCGGCAAGCTCCCGCGCGATGTACGTATCGCCAGGCCCGATCTTCTGATCGGCCGGGATGCAGAACCCGATCACGTCCACCTCGGCCCAGGTAGCCCGCACCTGGTCGTTGAGCCGCTCGCCGAGCAGCGTGCGCGGCCGGTGCAGCCCGGGGGTGTCGACGAGCACGAGCTGCGCGTCCGGCCGGTGCACGATGCCCCGCACGGTGTGCCGCGTCGTCTGCGGCCGCCCCGACGTGATCGCGATCTTCGCGCCCACCAGCGCGTTCGTCAACGTGGACTTGCCCGCGTTAGGCCGTCCGACGAAGCACGCGAACCCCGCGCGGTAACCGTCCGGGATGTCCAAGTAAGACGAAGGCGTCGGCGAGTCCACCACCTGCGCCCGCCCGGCGGCGGTCGGCGCGGGCTCCGCCGCCCGCACCGAGTCCGCTGTGGTACGCCGCTCTCCCAGCGAGATCGACCGGTTACGCCGCTGCTCGGCCGCCTTCCGCGCGGCCGCCTGCTGTTGTGCGCTGCCACGCGCCGCGTTGCGGCTGGCCTTTGCGCGGGGACTGGAACTGCGGCGCTGCTCGCTCATACCCGCCATTGTCCCTTATCGCGCGCTCCCGCACCGACGGCCGGACCAGCCCAGCCGACTGACCGTGGTCAAGGACCCATGTCGCTGTCACAGTGAATCGATAGAATCGTGGCCTCGGGGCGAGACCAACGTAGGAGTCGGCAATGAGCGTGACCACTGACCTGCTCAACAGGGTCATCGAGGAAATGCTGCCGGACACCGTCAGGGCCGAGATCGTTGACGGGGAACTCATCGTGAACGCAGCCAGCCCGTTCAACCGGCACGCCCTCGTCGTGCGCGACTTGCGACGAGCGATCGGCGACGTGGCGGAACTGGTCGAACTCGAAATGACGACCGTGTCGCTGCCCTCCACCGACGAGGAGTTCATCCCCGATCTCGCGTACTACCGCTTCGACGAACTCGACCTCGACGTCTGGATCAACCCCGCCACTGCGCTGGTCATGGCGGTCGAAGTCGTGTCAGGCAAGGACAACAGCACTGCTGCCCAGCGTGACCGGAAGCACAAGACTCGCAGCTACGCGGCGTCGGGCGTGCCGCTCTACCTCCTCATCGACCAGCCACGTAAGCAGGTCGTGCTGCATTCAGAGCCGCACTTCGTGCCCGGTGCCACGGGCAGCCGGTACTCACGGATCGTCAACATCACCTATGGCGAGCCGCTGGAGCTTCCGGAGCCGTTCAGTCGCACGATCGACACCTCGATCTTCGAGCGCTGAACGGCTCCGGCCCGGCTCGCGCAGCTACCGGGCGCGCAGGGTGCGATAGCGCTCGATCAGCGCGGTCGTCGACGAGTCGTGGTCGCCGTGCTTCGAGCCGGAGCCGAGTTCCGGCTCGATCTTCTTGGCCAGGACCTTGCCGAGTTCGACGCCCCACTGGTCGAAGGAGTTGATGTTCCACACCGCGCCCTGGGTGAACACCTTGTGCTCGTAGAGCGCCACCAACTGGCCGAGCACCGACGGGTTCAGGGTGGGGGCGAGGATCGTGGTCGTCGGGTGGTTGCCCTTGAACACGCGGTGCGGCACGATCGGCGCCGCCGTACCCTCCGCCTCGACCTGCTCGCGGGTCTTGCCGAAGGCCAGCGCCTCGGTCTGGGCCAGGAAGTTCGCGGTCAGCAGGTCGTGGTGCGCGAAGCGCGGGTCGGCGGCCGGGACGACCGGCTCCGCGAAGCCGATGAAGTCGGCCGGGATGACCTTCGTCCCCTGGTGGATCAGCTGGTAGTACGCGTGCTGGCCGTTCGTGCCCGGGGTGCCCCAGACGACCGGTCCGGTCTGCCAGGCGACCGGCTCGCCGTCGCGCTGCACCGACTTGCCGTCGCTCTCCATGTCGAGCTGCTGGAGGTAGTCGGTGAGCCGGGCCAGATACTGGTTGTACGGGAGGATGGCGACGGTCTCGGCGCCGAAGAAGTCGTCGTACCAGATCCCGATGAGCCCGAGCAGCATCGGCAGGTTCTCTTCGATCGGCGCGTGGCGGAAGTGCTCGTCGATGCGGTGGAAGCCGTCCAGCATGGAGCGGAACGCGTCGGGGCCGATCGCGATCATCAGGGAGAGCCCGATCGCCGAGTCGTACGAGTAGCGGCCGCCGACCCAGTCCCAGAACTCGAACATGTTCTCGACGTCGATGCCGAAGTCGGCCACGCCCTGGGCGTTGGTGGACAGCGCCACGAAGTGCTTGGCCACCGCCTCCTGGCCGGCGCCCAGCTGCCCGAGCAGCCAGTCGCGGGCCGAGGTGGCGTTGGTGACGGTCTCGATGGTGGTGAAGGTCTTGGAGGCGACGATGAACAGGGTCTCGGCCGCGTCCAGGTCGCGCACCGCCTCGTGCAGGTCGGCGCCGTCCACGTTGGAGACGAAGCGGACCGTCAGGTCGCGCTGGGTGAAGGAGCGCAGCACCTCGTAGGCCATCGCCGGGCCCAGGTCGGAGCCGCCGATACCGATGTTGACGACGTTGCGGATCCGCTTACCGGAATGGCCGGTCCAGGCGCCGCTGCGCACCCGGTTGGAGAAGTCGGCCATCTTGTCCAGGACCGCGTGCACCTCGGGCACCACGTTGACGCCGTCCACCTCGACCACCGCACCGCGCGG
>NZ_DASYZI010000443.1:0-12920 GCF_035946395.1 Actinocrinis sp. | reverse complement strand
AGGACGCGATGGAACTGGCCTTCAAGGCCGGCGGCGTCTCCGGGATGTTTACGGTCGGCCTGGGATTGCTCGGCGCCACCATCATCTTCCTGTACTTCCAGCAAGATGCGATGAAGGTGCTGGTCGGCTTCGGCTTCGGCGGCTCGCTGGCGGCGCTCTTCATGCGCGTCGGCGGCGGCATCTTCACCAAGGCGGCCGATGTCGGCGGCGACCTGGTCGGCAAGATCGAGGCCGGCATCCCCGAGGACGACCCGCGCAACGCCGCGACCATCGCGGACAACGTGGGCGACAACGTCGGCGACTGCGCGGGCATGGCGGCCGACCTGTTCGAGTCCTACGCGGTCACCCTGGTCGCAGCGCTGATCCTGGGTCTGACCGCGTTCGGTTCCAAGGGCTTGGTCTTCCCGCTGATCGTGCCGATGATCGGCGTGCTGACCGCGGTCGTCGGCATCTTCGCCGTCTCGCCGCGCCCCGGCGACCGCTCCGGGATGGCCGCGATCAACCGCGGCTTCTTCATCTCCGCGGCGGTCTCCATCGTGTTGGTGGCCGTCGCCGCCTTCACCTACCTGCCCAGCTCCTTCACTGCCCTGGTCTCGGGCGGCGCCCGGTCCGGGGCCAGCGGTGACCCGCAGGTGATCGCGCTGGTCTCGGTGGTCATCGGCATCGTGGTCGCGGTGCTCATCCAGCAGTTGACCGGCTACTTCACGGACACCCACTTCCGGCCGGTCAAGGACGTCGGCAAGACCTCACTGACCGGGCCGGCGACCGTGATCCTCTCCGGCATCTCGCTGGGCCTGGAGTCCGCGGTCTACTCCGCGGTGCTCATCGGCGCTGGCGTGTTCGGTGCCTACCTGCTTGGCGGCACCTCGATCTGGGTCTCGCTGTTCTGCGTGGCGATGGCCGGTACCGGCCTGCTGACCACGGTCGGCGTCATCGTGGCGATGGACACCTTCGGGCCGGTCTCGGACAACGCCCAGGGCATCGCCGAGATGTCCGGCGACGTCAGCGCCGAGGGCGCACAGGTGCTCACCTCGCTCGACGCGGTCGGCAATACCACGAAGGCGATCACCAAGGGCATCGCCATCGCGACCGCCGTGCTCGCGGCGACCGCGCTGTTCGGCTCGTTCCAGGATGCCGTGGAGGAGGCCGCCGCCAAGGCGGGCGGGGTCACCGGCTCCGCCGAGTCGGTGCTTCAGTACGTCGGCATCCTGAACGTGGCGGACCCGCGCAACCTGGTCGGCCTGCTGCTCGGCGCCGCAGTGGTGTTCCTCTTCTCCGGGCTGGCGATCAACGCGGTGTCCCGCGCGGCCGGCGCGGTCGTCTTCGAGGTGCGCCGCCAGTTCGCCGAGATCCCCGGGATCATGGAGGGCACCGGACGGCCGGAGTACGGCCGCGTGGTGGACATCGTCACCACCGACTCGCTGCGCGAACTGGTCACGCCCGGCCTGCTCGCGGTGATGGCCCCGATCGCCGTCGGCTTCTCGCTCGGCGTCGGCGCGCTCGGCTCCTACCTGGCCGGCGCGATCGGCACCGGGACCCTGATGGCCGTCTTCCTGGCCAACTCCGGCGGCGCCTGGGACAACGCGAAGAAGCTGGTCGAGGACGGTCACCACGGCGGCAAGGGCTCCGAGGCGCACGCCGCCACCGTCATCGGCGACACGGTCGGCGACCCGTTCAAGGACACCGCGGGCCCCGCGATCAACCCGCTGATCAAGGTGATGAACCTGGTCTCGCTGCTGATCGCCCCGGCGATCGTCGCGATGTCCATCGGCACCAGCAGCAACTCGCCGGCCCGCGCGGCCATCGCGGCCGTCGCCGTCCTGGTGATCATCGGCTCGGTCTGGAACTCCAAGCGCAAGTCGATCGCGGTCAAGGCCGAAGTCCCCGGACAGCCCGACGCCGCGGACGAGTCGAACGGCGCCATTGCG
The DNA here is from genome assembly GCF_035946395.1 of Actinocrinis sp. Taxonomy (NCBI): domain Bacteria; kingdom Bacillati; phylum Actinomycetota; class Actinomycetes; order Catenulisporales; family Actinospicaceae; genus Actinocrinis; species Actinocrinis sp. The sequence continues at coordinate 10,992 of NZ_DASYZI010000443.1, read as the reverse complement.
CACGTCTGACACCTGGCGTGTAACAGCTGACACGTAACACAGGCTCAGCGACTGCCCGCACACGGCCCGCGCGTTGCCCGAAAGGGTGGCGCGCGGGCCGTGCGCGTTGCATAGAGTTCTGTTCCGTGACCGAGCTGATGACGGATCAGAGTGCCATCGAGCGGCTGCGTGAGGCACTGCTCAAGGCGCAGTACACGGCGGACGGCTGCCTTGAGGCGCTCGGTCCCATCGCTTACTCGGCGCTTTCACGCAACGAGTCGGTGGCCGCGTCACGCGCCGTGCATCCTGACGACTCGCCGATCGCGTCGTTGATCAAGCTCTTCGTGCTTCAGGAGAGCGTGGTCCGTTCTGCGGCTGCACGGGCGCTTCCGTTGGATGACGCGCTGGCCGGTGGGCTTCTGGCCGAGGACAGTGTTGACGGCACCGTGCGCGCGCGGGTCGACATTCGGCCTTACGGCGAGTCCGACGTCGACTGGTGGCTCGTTTCGGACCTCGGGGCGGGTCTGGTCACCGGCCACAGCGCCCCGATGCAGCCCGATTATGTGCTCGGCGTCGGCGGTGCCTCGACGACCCTCGCGCAACTCACCGTGCGTGAACCGGTCGAGCGCGCGCTGGACGTTGGAACAGGCTGTGGGGTCCAGGCGCTGCACCTGTCGAGGCACGCCACCGAGATCGTGGCGACCGACCTGAACCCGCGCGCGCTCGAATTCGCCCGGCTGACCGCCGCACTCTCGCTCGCCGAGCAGGCCGACCGGATCGATCTGCGCTCCGGCGACCTCTTCGAGCCGGTCCGCGGCTCGCGGTTCGACCTGGTGGTCTCCAATCCGCCGTTCGTGATCTCGCCGGAATCCGCGCGCGGTGCCGGACGTTTCGTCTACCGCGACGCGAGCCTGCCCGGCGACGAGTTGTGCCGCCGCGTCCTCGAACAGGTCCCGGTGTACCTCGCCGAGGACGGCTGGTGCCAGATCCTGGCGAACTGGCTGCACGTCGAGGGCGTCGACTGGCGCGAACGGGTGGCCCCCTGGGTGCGCGCCACCGGCTGCGACGCTTGGGTGGTCCAGCGCGAGGTGCAGGATCCGGCCGAATACGCGGAGCTGTGGCTGCGGGACTCCGGCGACTACGGCAGGCCCGAGTACGTGGAGCGTTACCAGGCCTATCTCGACTACTTCAGCACCAACCGGATCGAGGCGGTCGGCTTCGGCTGGATCACACTGCGCGCTACCGGCGCCGAGCAGCCGGTCCTCCGCTTGGAGGAGCTGACCGGGCATATCGATCAGCCGCTCGGCGCACTGGTGCCCGACTGGTTCGAGCGGCAGGCCTTCCTGCGCGAGACCGAGGACGACGAACTGCTTGCCACCACGCCCTCCGTCGCGCCCGGCCTGATGCTCGAACAGGTGGCGCAGCCTGGCGAGGGCGGCTGGCAGGCGGTGTCCACCCGGATCCGGCAGACCTCCGGGCTGCGCCGTTCGGGCGACATCGACCAGGTCGGCACCGCGCTGCTCGGCGTGCTCGACGGCCAGCGCATCCTCGGTGACGTGCTCGATCGCATCGCGACCGACTTCGGGCTCGCTCCCGAGGCGCTGCGCGCCGGAGGCCTCGACGCGGTGCGTTCACTCGTCGAGGAGGGTTTCCTGAGCGTGACCTGACTTGTCGTAGTACTCATCGCAGCACTTGTCGCTGCGGTTGCCGACTCGTGAACGTAACCCGCTCTTCGAGACGAGCCGGGGCGGCGGCGAAAGAGCGGTGGCGGGTAGGTGCTTTCCTACCAGCCACCGCTCTACAGCCGCCAACAAAACCCCGGCTCGCCTCGAAGAGCCACATGAGCACTGTGTGTCTGGGCGTACCCTGGTCTGCGAGTCGCGTTCACGGGGCTGAAGGTAATACTTTCGTCGCCCGCGCCTCACCCGCAGGGGACGGCGCGACCGAGGGTGCCGCCGCGCACCTTCGAGGGCGGGTGATTCTCCCCACGCCGCGAGGGGTATCCCTTCGCGCGTGCGTGGCTTCGAACAGGACAGGAAGGACGGACGACTGTGCCGCCGAGCAGCAAGGCCGGGAGCGGGGCCGACGCGCCGCCCGCGCGCCGTCTCGTCATCGTCGAGTCCCCGGCCAAGGCCAAGACGATCAAGGGCTACCTCGGCCCGGGGTACGTCGTCGAAGCGAGCGTTGGACACATCCGCGACCTGCCGACCACCGACACGAAGCACAAGATCCCGGCCGCGGTCGCCAGCCAGCCCTGGGCCCGGCTCGGCGTGGACGTCGACCATGACTTCGAGACCGTGTACGTCGTCTCCGACGGCAAGGACGACCAGGTCAGGAAGCTCAAGCAGCTGCTGAAGGAAGCCGACGAGCTCTACCTGGCCACTGACGAGGACCGCGAGGGCGAGGCCATTGCCTGGCACCTGGAGCAGGAGCTCAAGCCCAAGGTCCCGGTCCGCCGGATGGTCTTCCACGAGATCACCAGGGACGCGATCCAGCGCGCCGTCGCCAACCCGCGGCAGATCAACATGCAGCTGGTCAGCGCGCAGGAGACCCGCCGGGTGCTGGACCGGCTGTACGGCTACGAGGTCTCCCCGGTGCTCTGGCGCAAGATCACCAACGGCACGTCGGCCGGGCGCGTTCAGTCCGTGGCCACCCGTCTGGTGGTCGAGCGCGAACGGGAGCGGATGGCGTTCGTCCCGGCCGCGTACTGGGACCTGACCGCGCTGTTCGACACTCGGCGCGACGGTGACGACCCCCGGACGATGAACGCCCGCCTCGCCTCCGTCGGCGGAGTGCGGGTGGCTCAGGGCCGTGACTTCGGGCCGGACGGTGCGCTCAAGGCACGTGGCGAGGTCGTCCACCTCGACGAGGAGGCCGCTCGCGCCCTGGTCGCCGCGCTCTCTGACACCGAGTTCGCGGTCACCTCGGTTGAACGCAAGCCCTATCGCCGCTCTCCCTACGCACCGTTCCGCACGACAACGCTTCAGCAGGAAGCGGGACGCAAGCTGGGATTCGGCGCGCAGCGCACGATGCAGGTGGCGCAGAAGCTGTACGAGAGCGGCTTCATCACCTATATGCGTACGGACTCGATCACGCTGTCTGACACCGCGATCGCGGCCGCACGCACTCAGGTCCGTGAGCTGTACGGTGCCCAGTACCTGCCCGACGCGCCGCGCAAGTATGAGTCCAAGGTCAAGAACGCGCAGGAGGCGCACGAGGCGATCCGCCCTTCCGGTGAAAGCTTCCGTACCCCGGCGCGGACTGGTCTGACCGGCGACGAGTTCCGGCTCTATGAGCTGATCTGGATGCGTACCGTCGCCTCGCAGATGAAGGACGCGACCGGCCACTCGGTCACAGTCCGCGTCGGTGGCGAAGCGTCCGACGGCCGCGCCGTCGAGTTCACCGCCTCCGGGAAGATCATCTCCTTCCACGGTTTCCTGAAGGCCTACGTGGAGGGTTCGGACGACCCCGACGCCGAGCTGGACGACCGTGAGCGGCGGCTGCCCGCCGTCGACGAGGGCCAGCCACTGGCCGCCACCGAGATCGAGGCCGAGGGCCACTCGACCAAGGCTCCCGCGCGCTACACCGAGGCGTCGCTGATCAAGGAGCTGGAGGAGCGGGAGATCGGGCGTCCCTCGACGTACGCGACGATCATCAACACGATCCAGCAGCGCGACTACGTGTTCAAGAAGGGCACCGCGCTGGTCCCGTCCTTCCTGGCGTTCTCCGTGGTCGGCCTGCTGGAGAAGCACTTCGGCTCGCTGGTCGACTACGAGTTCACCGCGCGGATGGAGCAGGACCTCGACCGGATCGCCCGGGGCGAGGCCGAGCCGGTGCCGTGGCTCAAGCGGTTCTACTTCGGCGACGGTGACGCGCTCGAAGGGCTCAAGGCCCTGGTCACCGACCTCGGCGGGATCGACGCGCGCGAAGTGAACACGTTCCCGGTCGGCGACGGCATCATGCTGCGGGTCGGCAAATACGGCCCGTACGTCGAGCGGATCGGTCCGGACGGCGTCGCGGCGGCGCGCGCCAACGTCCCCGAAGACATCGCACCCGACGAGTTGACGCCCGAGTTCGCTGCGGAGCTGTTCTCCCGGCCGTCCGGTGACCGTGAGCTTGGTATCGACCCGTCGACGGGCTACATGATCGTGGCCAAGGACGGACGTTACGGCCCTTACGTCACCGAGATACTTCCCGAGGGCACACCCAAGACTGGTAAGAACGCCGTCAAGCCGCGTACCGGCTCGCTGTTCAAGGACATGTCGCTCGACGACGTCGATCTCGACACCGCGCTCAAGCTCATGTCCCTGCCGCGCGTGGTCGGCGTCGATCCGAATACCGACGAGGAGATCACCGCGCAGAACGGCCGCTATGGCCCGTATCTCAGGCGCGGCACGGATTCCCGTTCGCTGGAGGACGAGGAACAGATCTTCACGATCACCCTCGACGCGGCGCTGGCGATCTACGCGCAGCCCAAGGCGCGCGGGGCGCGCGGCACTGCCAAGCCCCCGCTGCGCGCGTTCGGCGCGGACCCGGTTTCCGGAAAGCCGATAACGGTCAAGGAAGGCCGGTTTGGTCCGTACGTCACGGACGGGGAGACTAACGTCACGGTTCCGCGCGGGACCGCGGTCGAGGAGTTGACCGAAGAGCGGGCCGTCGAACTGCTCGCGGAGAAGCGGGCCAAGGGCCCGGCGCCGAAGAAGCGTGCGGCGAAGAAGAGTGTTCCCGCGAAGAAGACCGCCTCGACCGCCAAGGCGACAGCCGCCGCGAAGAAGAGTGCCGGTAAGACTGTCGTATCGAAGAGCACCATCTCTAAGAGTGCTGCTGCTAAGAGTGCTGCCGCCAAGAACACCGCTGCCAAGAACGCCAGGTCTTCCTGACCCGACCTGAGTCCCTCCCTGCGGCTGCGGCGCTTTCCAACCTGGTGTCCGCCCGGCGAAGTACCCTGGCAAGCAGGGATGCGCGGCTCGACGAGGACGGGAGGGTGGGTCGGAATGCGGTCCAGACTGAGCCGGATCTCGGCCGCGGCGGGCGGACGCCGCGCGGCGGCGTCACAGTCGGCTGGGCGCAAGTTGTCCGGCTGGTTCATCGCGGTGGAGGGTGGTGACGGCGCGGGCAAGAGTACGCAGATCGACGCGCTCACAGCCTGGCTGCGTAAACGCGGATTCGACGTGGTCACCACCCGCGAGCCCGGGGCCACCGTGCTCGGCGCCAAGCTGCGCGAGATCCTGCTGCACGCCAAGGACCGCGAGCCGGTCTCGGCGCGCGCCGAGGCGCTGCTGTTCGCGGCCGACCGCGCCGACCACGTCGAGAAGGTCGTGCGACCGGCGCTGGAGCGTGGCGCGATCGTGCTCACCGACCGGCACGTCGACTCCTCGATCGCATATCAGAGCGGTGGGCGCGGCTTGGACGCCGCGGACATCGCCGCACTCTCCGCGTTCGCCACCGACGGCCTGCGTCCGGACCTCGTCATTCTGCTTGATGTCGATCCGGCTGTGGCCTGGGAGCGCTCGCAGGCCCGCGGCGACGCGCCGGACCGGCTCGAAGCCGAGCCCGCCGAGTTCCACGCAAGGGTCCGCGAGATGTTCCGCTCCCGCGCCGCCGCCGAGCCGTCCCGTTACATCGTGGTGGACGCAGGCGAGCCTGCCGGCGTGGTCACCGGGATCATCGAGGACCGCCTGGAGAAGGTGCTGCCGCTCTCGGCGCGGGAAGTCGCGGAGGCTGAGGCGCGTGAGAAGGCACTGCGCGAGGCACGGGAGGCTGAGCAGCGCGAGCAGGAGGCGAGACTCGCGGCTGAGCGTGCCGAGGCCGAGCAGGAAGCCGAGCGTCGACGGGCCGAGCAGGAGGAGCGGCGCAGAGCGGAGGAGCGGCGCCGCGAGGAAGAACGTAAAGCGCGTGAACGGCGTGAAGCCGAGGAGCGCGCACGGCTTGACCGGGAGAAGGCTGAGCAGCAGCGCCGAGCCGAGGCCGACGAGCGGGCCGCGAAGGTGCGCGAGGAGGAGGATCGTCGGCAGGTGGAGGCAGACGCCGAGCAGCGTCGACAGTCCGAACTGGCGGTGCGTCAGGCCGAGGCGCGGGCCAGGGGCCAGGCGCGTGAGCAGGCCACGCGCGAGTTGGAGGAGCGTGCCGAGTCGGAGGCGCGCACCGCGCGTCTCGTCGAGGCCGCGCGGCGGCTGCGGGAGGCCTCCGCTTCTGCTGACGCTGCGGACTCGGAAACGACAGCCGTGCTCCCCGTCACCCAAGGCCCCGATAAACCCGGTGATAACGGCCACTACGACGACGATGAAGATGACGACGATGACGACGACGTGCCGCGCAGCCGGTGGCGTCTCGGCAACCTGGGCAAGAGGAAATCGTGAGGGACCAGGGTGGCGGCCTGTGGAGCGCACTGATCGGGCAACCCGGCGCCGTGGAGCGCCTTCACACGGCTGCTGAGGCGGCTCGTGCGGTGCTTGCCGACCAGACCGGTCCCGCCGTTGCCGCGATGACTCACGCGTGGCTGTTCACCGGTCCGCCCGGCTCGGGCCGATCCACCGCAGCTCGGGCGTTCGCCGCCGCGCTCCAGTGTTCTGACGCGTACGCCCCCGGCTGCGGCCAGTGTCAGGACTGCCACACCGCGATCGCTGGTACGCATCCCGACGTCACGCTCGTCGCCACCGATCAACTGACTATCGGTGTGGATCTGACCCGCGGCCTCGTGCTGGGCGCCGCGATGTCGCCATCTCGCCGCCGGTGGCAGGTCATCGTGGTCGAAGACGCCGACCGGATGACCGAGGGCGCGGCGAACGTGCTGCTCAAGGCGATTGAGGAACCCGCGCCACGAACCGTGTGGATGCTGTGTGCGCCTTCGACGCAGGACATGCTCCCCACGATCCTGTCCCGTTGTCGGCACCTCGCGCTGCGCACGCCGTCTCCCGACGCCATCGCCGACGCTCTGAGCGCTGCCGAGGGAGTCGAGCGTGCCCGAGCATATGGCGCGGCTCAGGCTGCTCAGGGCCACATCGGCCGTACGCGCGCCTTGCTGCACGACGAGGCCGCAGTAGCCGGCCGAGCTGAAGCGCTCAAGTTGCCGGGCGAGGTCGCTGACGTCGGACGCGCGCTCAGGGCCGCGCAGCGTCTCGTCGACGCCGCCGCGGCCGAGGCCAAGGTGCTGAACGACGCGCTCGACGCGAAGGAGACCGAGGAACTGAAGGTGGCCCTCGGCTATGGCCAGGGCAAGGGAGCCGGAAGCGCGCGCGGCGTCGCGGGGTCGGTCGGCATCCTTAAGGAGTTGGAGACCAAGCAGAAGCGGCGGGCCACCCGGACCCAGCGCGACGCGCTCGACCGGGCTCTGATCGACATCGCGGCGTTCTACCGTGACGTGCTTGCCCAGCAGTTCGATCCCGCCGGAACAGCGGCCCTCGGGCTGGTCCACCAGGATCACGCGCAGCAGACCGGGGCCGTCGCCGCGCGTTCAACGCCCGAGGTGACGTTGCGGCGGATCGAGGCGGTCCTGGAAGCGCGCAAGGCCATCGCCGCGAACGTGGCTCCGCTGCTGGCCGTGGAGTCGATGGCGATGGCGCTGCGGGCCGGATGAGTGAATGAGCCGGCCGAACCGCTGCGGCCGTACTGGTCCGCAGGTTGCAGTCCGTTCGGCGTAGCGTAAGCGCCGGAATCGCGGGAAGGCGACCGACCAGCGCGACACATCCGGATCACCTGAAGGGGGCGTCGATGCAGCAGCGCCTGGGGTTCACCCGACGTACGGGACGAATGGCGCTTGCCATCGCGACCTTCGTGGTCACGCTCGCATCGTGCAGCATCGCGAGCGGCCACTCGGTGCCCGCCGCGAGTGTCCACACGTCGTCCGCCGCACTTGACGGTACTGCTTCCGCCCCAGCCGACCTGACTGGCGTCCCCGATCAGCTCAAGAGCTACTACAAGCAGATTGTGAACTGGTCAGACTGCGGCGGCGGATTCCAGTGCGCGTCAGTCAAGGCGCCGCTCGACTACGACAAGCCGAACGGCGCCGTGATCAGCCTCGCGGTCGTCCGCAAGCCGGCCACCGACCAGGCGAACCGTATCGGCTCCCTGCTGCTCAACCCGGGCGGCCCAGGCGGCTCAGGCATCGAGTACGCGCGTTCGTCCGGCGTGGTGAGCGCCGCCGTCGCCGCACGTTTCGATCTGATCGGCTTCGACCCGCGCGGCGTAGGCCAATCCGCCGCCGTGCACTGCCTGAGCGACAGTCAGATGGACACGTTCCTCAACGTGCCACCAGATCCGGTCGGCGGGGCGGAACTCGCCCAGGAGGCCGATCAGGCGAAGTTCTTCGCCGACCAATGCGCGAAGCATTCCGCGACGCTGCTGCCCCACGTCGGGACGGTCGACGCGGCGCGTGACATGGACGTGCTGCGCGGCGTCCTCGGCGACTCGAAGCTCTACTACCTCGGCAAGTCCTACGGCACCTATCTCGGCGCGATTTATGCCGACGAGTTCCCGCAGCGTGTCGGAAGGCTCGTCCTCGACGGCGCGATCGATCCGTCGCTAACGTCGGATCAGCTCAACCTCACGCAGGCGACCGCCTTCGACGCCGCGCTGCGCCACTTCGTGCAGGACTGCGCGACGCAATCCGGCTGTCCGCTCGGCACCGACGTCAATGCGGGCCTGACCAGGCTCAAGACCTGGGTCGACGGCCTGGACGCCAACCCGATTCCCGGCGACTCCACCCGCAGGCTGGGCGAGGCCCTGGCGATGACCGGCATCGCCGTGGCCATGTACGACCAGTCCTGGTGGCCGGACCTGCGAGCCGCCCTGACCAAGGGGTTCGCCGGAGACGGCTCCGCGCTGCTGGCCATGGCCGACATCTACAACAATCGTGTCGGCGGCCACTACCAGAGCAACGAAACCGAGGCCAATTTCGCGGTCAACTGCGTCGACCACCCCGACGAAGCCACCTCAGCGGCCCAGGTCCAGCAGGCGCTGCCCACGTATCAAAAAGCGGCCCCGTTCTTCGGCGAAATGGTCGACTGGTCCACGCTCCCCTGCGCCTACTGGCCCGTCACCGCAGGCACCACCCCGCACAAGGTCCAGGCCGTCGGTGCGGCCCCGATCCTCGTCGTCGGCACCACTCGCGACCCCGCGACCCCGTACGCGTGGGCCCAGGGCCTTGCCACCCAACTCGACAGCGGCCACCTGCTCACCATGAACGGTGACGGCCATACGGCGTACCTACGCGGCTCGACCTGCATCAACAGCGCCGTGGACGTGTATCTCCTGCGCGGCGTGATCCCCTCCGCAGGAACTGTGTGCCAGCAAGGGCAGTAGAACGGCTACACTGGTGCCCCGGTGCGGTGATCGTCGTTCGACACACTCCGCATTCAATGTGTCATGCCCCCTTAGCTCAGTCGGCCAGAGCGACGCACTCGTAATGCGTAGGTCATCGGTTCAATTCCGATAGGGGGCTCACCAAGCGAGGCCAGGTCAGACTAGTTCTGACCTGGCCCTTTGCTCGTCAGATGACTCGAACCTGCCGCCTCCTCTTCTTCGCCCTGAGTAAGGCGGTCTCAGTTCTGGTCTCAGTTGTCGGCTTTTCGGCCTTCTTCGGCTGCTCCCACAAGGCGTCTCCCATGCGCCGCATCGCCTCCTGCGCCATGGGCGTGGGTACGTGGAGGTAGCGCTTAGTGACGCTCATCTGGCTGTGCCCCAAGATCTCCATGACGGTCCGGATGTCTACGCCCTGCTCCATCAGGAGCGTCCCGGCGGTGTGCCGTCCGTCGTGGACTCGCGAGTCCCGGATGCCCGCCGCCTTGAGCAGGTCCTTGAACTCTTCCCAGTCGTCACGCGGGTCGATGGGCCGTCCGTTCGGCTGACAGAACAGCAGGTCGTATTCCTCCCACAGGTTCGCGGCCTTCTCGCGCTCCTGGTCGAGCCAGGCGAAGTGTTCGCGCAGCAGCGGGATGAGCGGCGGCGGGATCGGCACAATCCGCTTGCTCTTGGCCTTGGGCTCGGTGAAGACGAGGCCGCCGCCCCAACGCTTCGGGCAGGTGGAGGCGTGCCGCACACATCCGGCCGGGCACGGTTTCGGGCATCCGCGCGTATAGCTGGCGTGCGTCTTACAGCCGGGTCGGCAGGCCACGGTTTTGTGTAGGCGTTGTCCACAGGCCTGTGGATCGTCGCAACCGTGCTGCCACCCGAGGCGCTGAAGCTGCCACCACACCTTGATCGAGCCTGTGTCGAGATCGACGTAGGCGCGGCGCAGTCCGAGGGCTTCTCCCTGGCGCAGTCCGAGGCTCATGCCGATGGCCCACCGAAGGGCGTTGCGGCGCTCCAGAGCGGCCTTCAGGACCGTGCGAGCCTCATCCTGCGACAGGGGCGTGATCTCGACTTCCGCGACCGTGGGCGGGTCAACGAGCGTGGCGACGTTGCGCCCAATGAGCTGACGGCGCTCGGCAATCTTCAGCGCGCGCGAGATGATCCGGTGCACCTTGAGCACGTGCGACGGGGCGTGCCCCTGCTTGAGCAGGTTCAGGTACAGCTCGTCCAGGTGTTCCGGCCGAAGCCGGTCGAGACGGTGCTTGCCGATGCCCGGAACGATGTCGTTGCGGGTCTTCGACCAGTAGTCGTCCAGACTGCGTGGCTTGAGCTTCTGCGGCGCGATGGTCGTCAGGTACGTGGCCATCCACTGTTCGACGGTCGGCACCCGGCCCGCTTTCGCCGCACGCCCGGCGTCGCGCTGCTTCTCCAGCGTCTTGACCTTCTTCTTGACCTCGTTGAGAGATCCGGCTGACCGGTGACGCCGATCCTCGCTGCCATCGGCTTTCACACCCATAGTCACGCGGCCGTGCCAACGGCCATCCTTGCCCTCGTAGATCGTTGATTCGAGGTTTCCCTTGCGGGTTCCCATAGTTAGCTTCCTGACATACAGGTGGGCGCCAAGGCAGATTGCGTGGCGCCCCCGGGTGTCGGACGGTGGACGTAGGCGGCGGATGCCGGGGGGGTGGCGGCGTTGCTTTAGTGGGCCGCCCCGCGGGTTCGGGG
>NZ_DASYZI010000442.1:0-22385 GCF_035946395.1 Actinocrinis sp. | reverse complement strand
CGGCCGAGAGTGCAGTGCCGGCTTGAGGTCGTCGCGCATGACGATCTCAAGTGCTCGGAGCCGGCTGCGAAACGCCGTGTTGAGTTCTCCGTACTCGCTGGAGTCACGTGTCAGCGTCGCGCTATACGCGAGTAAGTCACGCAGTGTTTGCAAACTCTCGTACACACTCTTCACCGACGCGTGCACGTGATCAGGTGCAGCGATCGCCCCCCACATACCCGCAGCGTAGTCACGAATAAGGAGATCCGCAGCATACTGATCGCCACGGCTGTGCTCGGTGCGGCCTGATCGTGGCCGCAGGCGAGTTGTTCTGCCCAGCCTCAGCCCTCCTTGGTCGTTTCGTCGGCGACGTAACGCACCAGCCCCTCGGAACCGGACTCCTTCAACACGCGCCGTTGGCGATGGCTGCCGTTGCCGTCATCGAGCATCTGCTCGACCAGGGCGGCGACCTGACTCGCGTCGCCGTACTCGGCAAGTGCCGGGAACACGTGGTGTAGCAACGCTCGCGCCGCGTCGCGTGCCGTGACTGGCGTGCCCGCACTGGTGATCAGCGATCCTTCGAGGCCGTAGCGCGCCGCGTGCCAGCCGGCTGCGGTGACGATTTCGGGCAGCGTTCGCGGCGCGGGCTCGCCCGCCTGGTGCTTCCAGATGGCGGTCTGGGCGAGGCCTCGGATCAGGCCTGTCAGCATCACCGCCTCCTCGACGCGCAGCTGCACGTCCGAGGCCCGCACCTCCACGGTCGGATACCGCTCGGACAGGCGGGTCTGCCAGTAGATCTGCTGCACGTCGCGGATCGCGCCGCCGGTCACCAGGGCGCGCACCCGCCGGTCGTAGTCGCTCGCGTCGGTGAACGCCGGGGGCGGGCCGCTGACCGGCCAGCGTCCGAACACGACGGTGCGCCAGCTGGCGAAGCCGGTGTCCCGGCCACGCCAGAACGGCGAGTTCGCCGACAGCGCCACCAGCACCGGCAGCCATGGCCGCAGCCGGTTGAGCACGGCCACGCCGGTCGCCCGGTCGGGCACGCCCACGTGCACGTGCATGCCGTTGATCAGCTGCTCGTCGACCAGCTGCGGCGCGTCCTGGTACAGGCCCCGGTAGCGCGGCGTGTCGGTGATCTCGATCGGCCCGTCGGTGCTGTACGGCGCGGCGCCGGTCGCGACGAGCCGGCATCCGGCCTGCTCGGCGGCCTCGCCAAGGGCGTGACGCAGCCGCAGCAGGTGGCCGCCGACCTCGTCGAGCGTCTCGCACACCGGAGTGGCGACCTCAAGCTGGGCGAGCAGCAGCTCGCGATGGATCTCGGTACTGGACAGCGCCGGCTGCAAGCCGGCCGCCTTGCAGACCGCCTCGGCCGCGGAGACCGGGAACCCGCGGGCTCGGTCGAGCAGCAGGTACTCCTCCTCGACGCCGAGCGTGATCATGACGTATTTCTACCCTACGCATCGACTCGAAACCGGCATTAAAGGGATGAAGGGGATGAGGAGGATGAAGAAATGGTAAGTCGATCTTATGAACGGTGCTGAGTCGCCGTCAGGAGGCGTGACGACCCCGGGGCCAATAACGACTCGGCGCTATTTATCGGACGGATGCTTGCCAAACGGCGGCGCCGAACATGATGCGGAAGGGGCGCCAGAAACCCGGCGCCCGATTCGTGCCCGTCCGAAGGAGTTCGACTTGCGATCAACCCATGCCCGCAGCTCGATCCCGGTGCTCGGAACCGGCGCGGCGGCGCTGCTCGTGGCGCTCGCCCAGACCTCGTCGGCCGTCGCGGCGCCAACCGCGTCCGCGTCCGCCGACCGCACCGGCTCCAGCACCGCGGCGCGCCCGGCCGCGGTGGTCAAACCCGTTCCGGCGGTGGCCGGCCACATCGACGCCGCCACGCTCACCAGCCCGCTGCCGACCTCGCAGTGCCTGACACAACTCGGCATCCGGTGCTACTCGCCGGTGCAGTATCACACCGCTTACAATCTCGACACGCTCTACGAGCACGGACTCACCGGCGCGGGCCGCACGATCGTGCTGGTGGACTCGTTCGGCTCGCCGACGATCCAGCACGACCTGGAGGTCTTCGACGCCCAGTGGGGCCTGCCGGACACCACGGTGAGCGTCGTGCGCGCCGGCGACGTCCCGCCGTTCGACCCGAAGAACCCCGACATGGTCGGCTGGGCCAGCGAGAGCACGCTCGACGTCGAATACGCGCACGCGATCGCGCCGGGCGCGCACCTGGTGCTCGTGGAGACCGCGGTCTCGGAGACCGAGGGCGTGACCGGCTTCCCGGAGATGATGAGCGCCGAGAAGGCGCTGATCGACGCGGGCGTCGGCGACGTCATCTCGCAGAGCTTCGGTGCCACGGAGAACACCTTCCCCGGCTTCGACAAGGGCGACTTCAGCAGCCTGCTCCAGCTGCGCTACGCGTTCAAGGCCGCCAGGGAACACCACGTCACCGTGCTCGCCTCCTCCGGCGACGACGGCGTGACCAACGCGATGCTCGACGGCTCGACGCTGTACACGATGCCGGTGAACTCGTGGCCGTCGTCCGACCCGCTGGTCACCTCGGTCGGCGGCACGCAGCTGTACCTCGACGACGCCGGGAACCGGATCTCGCCCGACAGCGTGTGGAACGACGGCATCGGCGCGGGTGGCGGCGGCCTGTCGGCGGTCTTCGAGCGGCCGGACTTCCAGGACGGCGTGAGCAACGTGGTCGGCGACCACCGCGGCACGCCGGACATCTCGGCGTCCGCGGCGGTCAACGGCGGCGCGTGGGTGTATTACACCTTCAACCCGGCACGGGCCGGCTGGCATATCTTCGGCGGCACCAGCGAGGCCTCGCCGATCTTCGCGGGCATCGTGGCGCTCGCCGACCAGGCCGCCGGGCAGCGGCTCGGCAACATCGACGACGCGCTGTACGAGCTCGGAGTCGGCAAGCACGCCGCGCACAACGGCGTCGTCGACGTCACCGTCGGGGACAACTCGTTCGGCGGCGTCACCGGCTACTCCGCAGGGCCGGGTTACGACCTGTCCAGCGGGCTCGGCACCTTCGACGCGGCGAAGCTCGTCAAGGCCCTGGCGCACTTCGACGGCTCGGACTCCGGCGACTGACGAACGGCGTCCGAGCGCTGCTCGCCGCCGCCGGTGTGATCCCGGTCCCCGGCGGCGAGCAGCCGGCTGCCGGCGTCGACGTCTCGGCGGGTCAGTCGCGTATCCCCAGCGGTCGCCTGGTCGGCGAGATGTAGGCCAGCAGCGGGATCGGCCGCAGGCCGTAGCGCCGCTTGAACGCGCCGTTGCGCCGCCCGCACTCGAATCTCGGCACGCCGAGGTCGACCGCCAGCCGCAGCGCCTCATAGAAGAGCACGTAAAAGGGGCTGAACGTGTCGGCCGCGACGTAGTCGACCCCGCAGGTCCAGAAGTGCAGGCGCTGCGCGTCGACCAGGCAGATGCCCACGCCGACGATCCGGCCGCCGAGGCTTATCTCGATGATGCGCACCGCGTCGCCGAGCCGCAGCTGGAAGTCCTGGAAGCCGCCGTGCGGGTAGAAGTTCGCGACGCCGTGCTTCTCGCCGGTGCGGCGCACCAGGCTCAGGTGGGCGTCGAGGTCGGCGTCCTCGGGGCGCAGGACGCGCACGCTCGCCCCGGACCGCGAGGCACGCCGCTGGTGGACCCGCATGGTGTAGCGGTACCTGCTGGACAGTTCGTACACGTAGTCGTTCAGGCCGAAGCCGGGCGGCAGGTCGAGGATGTAGCGCTCGTCGATGGGCAGGCCGTGCGCGCCGATTCCGTCGAGCGCGGCGGCCAGCGTCCCGGTGGCGTCCACGTTGACCAGGCCGTACCAGGGCGCTGCGAAATCCGCGGCCAGCTCGCGCAGGCCGTCCAGGATCGCGGCGACGCCCTCGTGGTCCGCCGGGCCGCCGCGGGCCGGAAGCCAGGTGTCGTAGCAGTGCCAGGCGTGGCTGATCAGGCCGAGCGGCCGGGTGGCGATGGAGGGCTCGTACACGGCCAGCGAGCCGACCGGGTCCATCTCGGGCAGCAGCACGGCCGGCAGCGCGGCCCGCGGGGAGCGGTCGGCGTCGCGCAGCATCAGGTAGGCGTAGGCGCGGGCCGGGCTCATCTCGGCCTTGCGGTAGGCGGACAGGAAGGCGCTGCCGTAGAAGACGGGTGCTTCGACCTCGTCCATCAGCGCGTCCCAATCCGGGATCGTCGTCACGTCGTCGTGGATCTCCAGCGTGGCCGTCACTTGCCGCCTACTCCTTCAGAGCCGTCCATGTGTCACCGGTGTCGCGTCGTTCCCGCTGCGGTGGTGGTCCGTGTGGTGGTCCGTGCGTTACCCACCCGGCCCGCGCCATCGCGGCCAGGAAACTCTCTGCGAACGCGCGCTCGATGCGCAGCCCCGAGCCGAGCGCGGCCCTTTCGATGACCAGTTCGGCGTGCGCGCGCCCGTCGATCGCCTGGGCCAGCGCCATCGCGATCGCGTAGAACCGGGCCCGGTCCGCCGCGATCTCCCCTTCGAGCCGGCGGCGGTCGTCGGGGGCGCACTGCCCGATCAGCGCACGCACATTGAACGGACCGGGCCAGGCGCGGGTGAGCGGCCACTCGGCCCGGTCCGTCCCGACATATTCGAGGGCTGAATCATGGTAGACCCCGGCGGGGGCTGCGCGCAGGCTCGCGTGCAGATCGGCGAGCCAGGCCTCGTGGACGGCGATCCGCCCGGGTTCCGCGCCGATCTCCAGCAACGAGCGCAGCGCGCCGGCCCCCGCGTCGTGGACGTGTTCGAGGAGCCGCGCCCGGTCGATCGCCCCGTCATCCGGATCGGCGGGTGACGGCAGGCAGGCGACCATGCGTTGCGCGGCCCGGCGGGACACCAGCCGCGCGAGATCCTCGGCCTGCGCAGGGCCGTGATCGTCACAGGCGACGCAGAGCACTGACGCGGCGATCGCGGCCGAGCGGCGCAGCTCCTGCGGATCGACCTTGTCGAGGCCGTCCGCGGCGCTGTGGTTGTAGCGGTCCGGCCAGTGCCCTATCTGGATCGCCGGGCAGCCGACAGACCTGTCGACGAGCAGGCTGTGATCGGACGCGCCCACGTACGGCGTGCCACGCCAGGCCCACACGTCGCAGGGTACTGCGCCGCTGTACGACCGGGACGCCTGCGGTAGCGCTCCCGCCACGGCGTCGGCGACGGCGTTGACGAAGTGCGGCAGGTAGTCGGGACAGTGCTCGATGATCAGCGGGCCGCCGCACAGGCGCTGGTCCTCGCCGACCATGTCGAGGTTGACCGCCGCGAGCGGACGCTGCCAGCCCGGCTGCCCGCTGCGGGAGTGCAGGTATGCGGCGAGACCGACGAACTCCGGGCCCCAGACGAACCGCACGCGGTTGCGCAGCGGCCTGCGTGTCAGGAGCCTGCCGACGGCGAGCGCGGCGGCGACGCCGGAGGCGTTGTCGTTCGCGCCCGGCGCAGGGTGGCACAGGTGCGCGGTGACCAAGCACTCGCGTGGACCGCCGCTCGCGGTGCGCGCGGTGACGACCGGCATGTACTGCGGGCTCGTGTCGACGTCGACCGCGACGACGGCCCGGCGCCCGGCCGCGGCGGCGTCGCGCAGGCCGGCGAATCGCTCCGGATCGACGCTGAAACCGATCAGGCCACTGTCAGGCGCGAGTTCGACCCGGCCGACGTGCCCGGGACGATCCGGGTGCGTCACGACGGCGAACCCGGCCGCCGCGGCGTCTCGCAGCCGGGCGAACAGCTCGGGGCCGAGTGACGAGATCGACTCCACGAGAACGAGCGCGCCCCGCTGCCAGGTCGGCTCAGCCGCCCCGACGATCGGCAGAGTACGGGGCTGCGCGGTGGTGCCGGCGGAGTTGGCTGCGAGCGAGTAAGGGTGTTCTGGGTAGCTGGCCAGCGGCGGCCCATCGGCGATCGACAGCGACGCTGAACGCGGCGTCCAGGAAGCCGGGGCGGCGAACGTCCACCAGCGGGTGCGGCCGTCCGCCGGCAGCCGGAGGACTTCGACCTCGACCAGGCCCGCCCGCCGAGCCTCCTCGGCGACCAGCTCAGCGGCCGCGGCGATCCCGGCAGAGCCCTGATAGCGGTCGAACCCGGCCAGCTCGGCGAGCACGCGCATCGCCTCGTCGATGTCGAGCCCGTGGTAGAGCCCGGCGACGGTTTCCGCGAGCCAGGTCACGGCACATCCGGCAGGTCGAACAGGGCGCGGAAGGCGCGCAGCCTCTCCTCGCAGAGCGGCAGCGCGATCTTCAGCATGCCCTCACCATAAAGGCCGGGCAGGTCCTTGACGATCAGACTCCTGCCGCTGATCGCCTTGCGAGCGGCCTCGCCGGCGGGCGCGGTGACCCAGGGCAGGCAACCCGCGCCCTCGTCCACGTGCAGCCCGGCACCCCGGAGCGCTCCGGCCACCAGCGGCTTCACGGCGGCGATCCGGCTGCGCAGCGGACCGAACACGTCCCCTTGTCCAAGCAGGCGCAACGCGACGGCCAGACCGGCGCTGTTGGCGGAAAGCTCCGGGGCCGCCTCGCGCAGGCGAGCCGTGAGTTCCGTACCGGCGAGCGCGAACCCGATGCGCAGACCGCCGCAGCAGTAGCCCTTGGACATGCTGCGCAGCACCACGAGGTTCTCGTGCCGCGCGACGAGCGGGACGCAGCTGACCGATGGGCCGCCATAGGTGGCGTACGCCTCGTCGACGACCACTGTCGCGGCCCAGGCAGCGGCCTCCTCGCACAGCGCCCTGACGAAGGCGGGGTCGGCGAGTTCGCCGGCGATCGTCGGCCGGTCGAGCAGGACGAGCGCGGGGCGCCGCGACGCCACCTCCTCAAGCAAAGCGTCCGGTCGGGGTTCGGACACGTACACGCGCGCCCCGGCCAGCTCAGCCCTGCGCGGCAGGTCGGGATGGCCACCGGCCTGGTACAGCACCGGTCCCGGTTGGGCGAGCACGGCGAGCGATTGCAGCAGTCCGGTGATCCCGGCTCCGGCGGTGACCATGTCCGGCGTGAGATCGCATCCGAAGTGGGCGGAGAGCACCGGCGCTGCGCGAGTTCCCGAGTACGGGTCGGTGACGGCGTATTCGCGTGCGATGTCGGCGAAGTCCTCCTGCTGCGCGACGCGGAAGGCGAGGTTCACGGCCGGACGTACGAACTCGATCTCGTCCGGCGTCCAGCGCAGGTCCAGTCGCCCCTCAGGCGAAGCGCTCAGCTCCGGCCGATAGGCGTCGATCGACGCTCGCGCGTGCCCGCTGCCCGGATTGCGGGCCAGGAACTGCGCGTAGCGGGTCTCGATCCCGGCTTGCGCTCCCGCCGTGAAGTCGGCGTCGACGCGTTCGACCTCGAATCCGGCTCGCTCCAGCAGATCCCTGACTTCAGCCGGCTGGTACAGCCGCACGTCGTCGCGCAGCACGGCCGGTTCGTCCGCGTCCCGCTCTTCCGCCTCGCCACCGCGGGAGACGACCACACTGCCGACGCTGCGTCCGCTGACCGTCCGAAAGCTGCGATGAAAGTCGGCGCGCAGGCCGTCGGTCTGAAACGTGGCTTCAGGCGCGTAGTGCCGGACGATGGCGAGCACGCTGGAGTGGTCGAGGATCAGCAGTCCTCCGGGCACGAGCCGGCGGCGCAGCTCGCGCAGCAGCCGCAGCTGTTCCGCGTCCGAGCCGAGGCCGAAGGACTGCACGCAGATCGCCGCGTCCGACATCGGCACAGGCAGCGGCCGCGTGCGAAGCAGGTCGCAGTGCACGAACCGCGCCTCGACGTCAGCCGCGCGCGCCGAATCGGCAGCACGCGCAAGCGCCCACTCGCTCACGTCCAGGCCGGTGACCTGGAATCCGCGAGCAGCCAGGGCGATCGCGTGCCTCCCGGTGCCGCAGCCCAGGTCGAGCACGCGCCGCCCGGGGGCGTTCAAGCCGAGCACCGAGGCGAGGTACTCGGCTTCACGGCCGGTGCGCTCAGCGGTGTATTCGTGCTCGGCGACGGCCCAGAACTCGCCGCCGAAGTAGTCCTCGTACCAGGGCCGCCGCGTCGTGCCGCCGGTCATGCGACATCCGCTCGCAGGACCTCCTGGCGTTGGAAGAACCCGCATACGTCGCACAGTCCGGCCGGATTGCGCACGCCCTCCTGCAACAGGTACCGGCCGCCGCAGACGCGGCACAGGTCGTCCACCATCGGCAGCAGCGAGCGCTGTACGTTCTCGAACGCGCTGAACAGGTAGTAGTCGATGCCGGGCCAGAGCTCGTAGAGGTGGTCCGCGACCGCGTACGCCATCGAGCGCTCGTCCGGGCCGGTGGCGAAGCGCCCCGGCGCGCCCTGCCGGTTCAGCTCCGGCGCGACCAGTTCGAGGTAAAGGGTCAGCTCCTTCTTGGTGATCCGGTAGAGCGGGAACACGTAGCGGAATTCGCCGAGTTCGCGGGTCGGGATGCCGCCCATCCGGTATCCGGCGGTGAACCAGGTGACCATGCTGGCGACCAGGTCGTCGGCGTTGAAGCCGAAGGCCACCACCGGGGCGCCGCGCCGGGCCGCCTCGCGTTCGAGCATCCGGCGCAGCACCTGGTGCCCGATCACCATATTGAGATTGCGGTGCTCCCCCGCGACCAGGCGGCTCATCACGTCCACGAACGGGACGCGCAGGTGGAAGACGTCCGCGACCTCGTCGGCGGTGACGACCACATGCTCGACGCCGAGCCCCGCGCAGGCGTCGAGCGCGGCCTGGAAGGTGGCCGGCTCCTCCCAGTCCGGCAGGCCGGTGATCGTCACGGCGGTCATCTCGACCTCGGGCCACCGGCCGCGCGTGCGCTCCAGCAGCTTGAGATAGGCGACGCTGTCCCGGCCGCCGGACAGGCCGATCACGATGTGGTCCCCCGGGCGCATCGTCTCGCCGAACCCGACGCTCTGCGCGAACGTCGTCTCGACGTACTCGACGAAGGCGTCGGCGCCCAACTGCTCGGCGCGGCGCTCCATGGTCCCGCCGTGATCGAAGAGCACGGTCTTGACATACACCGGATCCGGCGTGCCGTACGTATGCGTCTTCGGGTTGCGCAGCACGTCCAGGTCGTAGTGCCGCACCTGGCGCAACTCGATCACGTCGCCGGGCTCGACGACGGCGGTGCTCTCCGGTATCACCTTCCCGCCGCGGTAGGCGAGCACCGCGTTGGCCGGGATGCCGTTGGCCCGCAGGACGTCCGAGAGCGGCTGACCGGCGGTCGCGGTCAGCGTCTCCGAGCCGCCGGTCTTGTTGCGGAACACGACACTGGCTGTCACGGTACTGCTCCGTTTCAGAGGTGCGCGGCGGATGTCGGGGCGGGCATTGGCACAGCGGACGCAGGTGCGCCCCAGGCGGCGAAGGGGACCAGCATCTCGTCTTCGGTGATGGAGCCGTGTTCGTAGGCGAACGAGGGATCGGGTACCGGGAACCGCGGCGAGGCCGCGACCGCCACGATCTCACCGATTCGTGCTCTGACGATCGGTGTGACGCGCATCAGCCCCCGGTCGTCGAGTTCGCCGGGACTGAAGACGAACGCGTGCTCGCCGAGGGCCGCGCGCAGCTCGTCGGCGAGCCATTCTTCGAGCCCGGGCAGGGGATGCAACCAGCGGACGCGCCCCGCTCCGCCGCTCGGCGCGCGGCAGTGGCGCGGGTGGTCAAGGGCGTCCCAGCGCGCCGCGAGCCGCTCGTCCGGCGCCACCGGGACCTGGCCGTGGTCGGCGTGGGCGAGCACGGTCCAGCCGCGATCCGCCCAGCGGGACGCCGCTTCGTCCAGCGAGCGCAGCGCCGCCGACAGGGCCGCGTCATAGCCGTTGCGGTGGATGTGATCGTCCAGATTGACGTACGCCCACAGCAGCAGCGGGTCGGCGCGAGGTTCCGCGATGACTGCCCCGACATCGCGCACGGTGCGTTCGACGATCTGCGCGACGGCCCGGGCGGGGGGTTCGCCGCCGCCGGAACGCAATGTCGCTCCGCGCAGCAGAGCGCTGATCCATGAGCCGCGCAGCGCGGCCAGTTCCGGTCCGAGCGCGAGGGCTTCGGCACCGAGTGTACGGGCCATGCCGAAGATCGTCGGGGCCGCAAGCACCGGCGGTTCGGCTTGGTCCGGTGACGACGGCCGAGCCTGACGCGGTGACGCCGGGTCCCGCCACGCCGAGCTGTGCGACGCCGCCGCGGCCTCGCCGGTCACGACGTTCACCAGACGATCGGTTCCGGGCTCGCGGTAGACCATGCCCACGGCCCCGTGATCGCTCGCGTCGAGCCCGGTGACCGAGGTGAGCCACGCGGTGGCCGAAGTGCTCGGCATCGTGGAACGCATCGTGGCGAGCTCGGCGTGGGTGAAGGTCTCGGCGGCGATGTGCAGTGCCAGCCCGTCGAGGGCGAGCACGATCACACCGGGCAGGACGGCGCGCGTAGGTGGACCGTCCGGGCGCGCGGAATCGACCCGCGAACCCGCGAACCGCACCGTCAGACACGATTCGATGCAGGCAGGAACGCCCCGCAACCCGACTGTTCCGATCATCACACCGGATACTTGGCGTCGCGGCCGGGGCGCGGCGGCCGACAGGCACTCGGCACGCCGCGAGGGCCGGGAGCGCTGTGCAGTCGCGCTGCGCGCGAGCCGCGGATCACCAGTTGGGCACGCAGTCGGTGCACGTCGTGCGGAACTTGACGAGCTGAGCGGCCTGGCGGGCGGCGATCATGCGCTCGACGAACTCGGGGACCAGCATCACGGGGGCCGTGGCGACGCCGCGGCGCACGGGCGCCTCGGTCTTCGAGGCCATGGGTTCCACACTCCATCCGATCGCGGTAGGGGCGGTTCCGGGCTCGCATGTCCGGACGTGTACGGGCACCTGGTGTTCCGGTGGACGTCGCCCGCGGGTCACGCGATATTTCGGACGCTAAGACAGTGTTCGATGACTGTCAAGGTCGACGACGTATTCGAGCGATGCAGTCGCCAACAGGTTTGCGCCGTTCGCGCGCGGATGCAGGCCGGGACAAGATGAGGCAAGCCGACACGAGACAAGCACGGGGTATAAGGCAATAACCGCGCAAACCGGACCGGCTCAGTTCAGGAACAGCGCCGCGCCCTCGTGCCGGCTGTGGCGAGCACGCAGTTCCAGTACGGCGAGTGCCACGGCCAGCCAGCAACCGCCGGCGAGCGCCTCCTGCCCGGTGAGCGCGGCGACCTGCCCGGCGCCCATGCCGGCGAACACCCCGCGCACCGCCCGCAGGCCGTGAGTCAGCGGCAGGAACGCGCCGACGCGGCCGAGGACCGGCCCGAGCGAGGAGGGCGCGAATTCGGGGCCGCACAACGCCATCATCAGCGTCAGCGTTCCGTTCGACACGACGTTGCGCAGATCGTGGGCGGTCAGTACCAGCGAGCCGAGGAACAGGCCGAGGCAGTAGCTGCTCAGCGCGGTCACGACCATCACGCCGGCGACCGCGGGCACCGTCGCGGCCGTCAGGGTCAGGTGCGCGACCGGGGCCAGGATCAGGATCGCGCCGAGCCCGCAGGCCAGCCCGTCCGGCAGCCAGAACAGGCTGCGGCCGGCCAGCACGGTGCTCGGGCTGCTCGGCGAGGCGACCAGCAGGCCGAGCGTGCCGTTCTCCAGCTCCCAGGTGGTCGAGCCGGTGGCGTTGAGCCCGTGCAGCGTGACCATCAGGACCGCGTTGCCGACCAGCAGGAACCGCGCCTGGCCGGGCCCGAGCAGGTTGCCGATGGTCAGGAAGAACAGCACCTGCGCGATCATCCGCATGAACCAGCCGAGCAGCCAGGTGCGCAGCGTGAACATCACGGAGTGGTCGGCCAGCCCGGCCCGCGCCGCCCAGACCAGGACGCCGAAGCCGTTGCGCAGCCGCGTCGCGGCCCGCCGGAAGGCGTCGAAGCCGGTGCGGCGCTCGTAAGCCCGCTGATGCGCGCTCATCGCAGCCCCAGGGTCCCGGCCTCGCGCACCAGGCGCAGGACTCTGCGAAGGATGAGTTGCCCGAGGCCGAGCAGCGCCGCGCCGAGCCCGAGGATCACGCCGAGCCGCCAGGCGACGCCGGTGACCGCGGCCGGGCCCATCGCGTCGCGCAGCAGATCGGAGCTCCACGACAGATAGATCAGCCGGGCCGGCGGGTGCGTCCACGCGGGCAGCGAGCCGACCGGCACGAACACGCCGCCGAGCAGCAGGAACGGGTAGCTCAGCGAGTTCTGGAAGGTGCGCGCGGTGCGGGTGGCCACGAACAGCGCGGCCATCAGCGAGGCGGCCTCGGCGGTCGCGGCGGCGGTCGCCAGCAGGGCCAGCGCGAAGACCGCCGGGTGGTGGACCTGCGGCGCGATCCGGAAACCGAGCACCGCGACCAGCCACACCTCCAGGGCCGTCACGAGGCTGACCGCGGTGGTGAACAGCACCCTGCCGCCGACCACGCGGGCGAACGAGGCGGGCGCGGCGACCAGCGGCTCCAGCGTGCCCAGCCACCGGTCCGCGTCGATGATCTCGCCGGAGATCAGCAGCGCCATGCTCCACACGCCCATCAGCACCGGCGCGAGCAGGCCGTTGGCGATCAGGTCGGTGCGCCCGCAGTGGCGCACCAGGGCGAGGAACACCACGGCGAGCAGCGGCGCGCGCACCAGGTCGACCCAGTAGTCGCGGCTGGCGAGCATCATCCTGCCCTGCAACCGGAACGTGGCGGCGAGCAGCGTCATCGAGCCCTGCCGCCGGCGGGTTCCCCGCTCAAGTGCCCCACCGGCTCCCCGCTCATGTGAGCGGTCACATCGGCCTCGGCGTCGCCGAGCAGGCCATGGCCGTGAGAGTTGTTGCGCATGACGTCGAGATCGCCGTGCACGAGTTTGAGGTAGACCTCTTCCAGACTCGGCAGCTCGGTGCGCACGGAGGTCACCCCGGCGTCCACCACGAATGCCAGAACGCTGCCCGCCGCCTCACGGCTGTCCAGCGAGACCAGCGTCGAGCCGTCCGGCGCGTTCTCCACCGCCGCGACGCCGGGTTGCACGCGTATGCGTTCGCGCAGCGCGGGCGCCACGCCCTCCAGGCGCAGCCGTTCGTAACGGGAGATCCACCGGGCGAGCGTCTTCGGGGCCTCGGTCGCCACGATCCGGCCGTGGTTGACCATCGTGACGCGGTCGCACACCGTCTCGGCCTCGACCAGGTCGTGCGTGGCCAGCAGGATGGTGCGGCCCTGACGCGCCAGGGACCTGACGCAGTCGCGCAGCTGCCGGGCGGCCAGCGGGTCGAGGCCGTTGGTCGGCTCGTCGAGCAGCAGCACCCTGGGCTCGGCGATCAGGCCGCGGGCCAGGTGCAGCCGCTGGCGCATGCCGACCGAGTAGGTCTCGACCTTGTCGTCGGCGCGGTCGGCGAGCCCGAACTCGTGCAGCAGTTCGTCCGCGCGGGCGCGTCCCGCGGCGGTGGACAGATGGTAGAGCGCGGCCCAGTAGCGCAGGTTCTGCCGGGCCGTCAGCCGCG
This sequence comes from Actinocrinis sp., assembly GCF_035946395.1. NCBI lineage: Bacteria > Bacillati > Actinomycetota > Actinomycetes > Catenulisporales > Actinospicaceae > Actinocrinis > Actinocrinis sp. Next base: position 8,954 of record NZ_DASYZI010000442.1, on the reverse strand, counting down.
GGTACAGCCCCCGGTCGCCCCCGAAGACGACGCCCAGCAGCGGGCGCACCGCGCGATGCCCGGCCACCACGTCGTGCCCCAGCACCCTGGCCCGCCCCGAGGTGGGCAGCAGGACCGTGGACAGGATCTTCATCAGCGTGCTCTTGCCGGCCCCGTTGGGGCCGAGCAGCCCGTGGATCTCGCCCTGCTCGATGCGCAGCGAGACGCCGTCGAGCGCGACGATCTGCCGGCCCCGCCGCTCGCGGTAGACCCGCCGCAAGAGGTCGGTCTCGACCGCGGGCTCGCTGTCCTTGTTCACCGATTTCCCTGTTCCTCTAGCGGATGCCGTCGACGGCGCTGTCGATCCACTCCTGGCGGCACGCCCCGGCGGCGAGCAGGTACGACCCGGCCGGGGTGAGCGCGACCAGGCTGCGGCCGGTCCGGACGAATTCGAGCCCTGACGCACTGCCGTTCGCCCCGGCGCCGCCGGCGAGCGGCACGCCGAACAGCGGCAGGCCGAGCGCCAGCGCCCGGTACGCGCCGATCCGTTCGTGCAGCAGGTCGCTGGCACGGTCGGCGAGGGCCGACTCGCGCTCGACGCCGGACTGCGCGGCGTAGGCGAGCGCACGCACCGGATGGGACCAGCGGGCCGCCGCGCGCACCCGCCTGGCGACGCGCTCACGCCGCGCCGCGGCGGGCGCCTCCGGCAGCACGACCGGCAGCGGCCAGCCGAGCGCGGCCACCGCGTCGGTCAGCGTCTGCCACTCCGGCCACAGGCCGGTGCGGTTCAGGCCGTCGCGCAGCGCGTCGAGGCTCTCCGGGGTCAGCTGCTCGACCAGCAGCGCGAGGTCCAGCAGGTCGCGGGACCGGTAGTCGCGCTCCCACAACTCGGCGGCCAGCGCGACGAGGTTCGCGGCCGGCGGCGGGATCGGCGGCCTGGCCAGCTGGTAGGGGGGCCGCGAGGTGACGGTGACGATCTCGGCGGTGGTCAGCCCGACGGCGAGCTCCTCCCCCGCCGGATCGGGGCCGGGCCGGGTGATCTCCACCAGCACGTGGCACGGCGGCGTCCCGTCCGGGCCGAGCTGGCCGATCACCGTGTCCCCGGGCCGGGCGGCCAGCACGGTGAAAGCGGCGACCCGCCAGCCGCCACCGAGCAGGAACGCGGCCGCGGCCCACAGTTCGTCAGGGGACGCACATACGACGTCGAGGTCGCCGGCGGAGCGCAACACGCCGGCGGGGTAGTGCGCCGCGATGCTCGCGCCCTTGAGGACGAAGGCGGCCGGGGCGACCTCGGTCAGCCCCTGCCAGGTGGCGCGGTAGAGCTCAAGCCGCTCGCGGTGCGCGGCGAGCCCGGCGCGCTGCGCAGGCGTCAGGGCCCTGCCATCGCGCTCCCAGAGGCTCAGCAGCGTCGCGCCGAGTTTGTGCCGCTCGGCGCGGGCGGCGTCGAGCAGCTCGTCGTCGCCCGCGCCGGGATCGAACCCACGCGCGGCCAGCAGGCGGCGCACCGTCTCGACCGAGACCCGAGGCACCGGCCTCCTCCCGTTCGGTTGCCGCGTGCTGCCCGCGGACCGGCGCTACTTGCGGATCTTCGGCTTCTTCTTCACCCGGATCCTGACCTTGCGCGCTGACGACACCATCCCGGACCACCTCCCGCCGCAGCCGTCGAATACCTTCGAGCCATGCTAGGTTACGTATCAGTTCCCGACAACAATCCACGCCGGGGCGTGCGGGTGAACCAGGGGGTGTCCGAGCAGCGGGTGAACGTGCACGAACTGCTCGCGCCGCCGGTGACCACCGACCCGGACCGGCGCACGCTGTATCCGCAGGACGTCTACTTCCGCGAGATCGCCGAGCAGCTGGACGGGCTGGCGGACCGCCCGGCGCTGGAACGGGTGCTGGAGCGGACCAGCTTCCTGATGTTCAAGCCGGAGGCGCTGGCCGGCCGGCGGGTCGGGCGCGCCCTGGACTACGCGGCCGAGCGCGGCTTCGAGCCGCTCGGGGCGCTGCGGGTGCGGATCGACCCGCGCACGCTGCGGGAGATGTGGCGCTACCAGCTGAACGCGGCGCCGCTGTCCACGGTCCGCGCGGTGGACATGGTCATGGCGGCCGCCGACTGCCTGGTGGTCGCGCTCTACGACACGCGCGGCCCGCAGCACACCGGGCTGACCGCGGCGGTGCGGCTGAGCAACCTGAAGGGCTCGACCGGGGATCTGGAGGCGGACCGCGGCCGGGGCCTGCTGCGCGAGGCACTGGCGTGCACGACGCAGTGCCTCAACTTCGTGCACGCGCCCGACGAGCCCGCCGACCTGCTGCGCGAACTGGCCGTGCTCTTCGCATGGCCGAACCGGGCCGAGCCGCTGCGCATCCTCAGCACCCTTCCGTCGCCGGAGGCGCGCGAGGCCGTGCGGCGGGAGACCGCGCGCTGGTATTCGCTGCACCCCGAGCATCCGCTCGACGTCGACTCCGCGATCAAGGCACTGCGATCTGCGGCGCAGGACGATCCCGCGCGGGCCGCGATGACGTCGCGGCTGCTGCTCGCCCTGGAGCGCCGCCCGGGCCCCGAATCCGAGTTGCTGCGCCTGGTTGACTGGCTGGATCACACGCCTTCGCCCCTCGGCGCGTGGGATCGCATTACCCTTGCTTCGTACCTCGTCGACAGGCAAGCCTCCGACCGCATGCCCCTGATCGGCCCGCCGCCGGGGGAACGGGCCGAGGCGCGCCGCCGACGCGCCGAGTCAGCAGCCCTGACCACCAGTCGTTAGTCAGCCTTAGTGGAGCCGCCCGATGACCGCTTCCCTGCACGGCCCGGCGGTTTGGGAGGACGAGACGCTCCGCTTCGGCCCGGTCGACCGGGTGGCGGCGCTGTCCGACGTACACGGCAACGTCCCGGCGCTGGAAGCGGTGCTGGCGGACATCGAGGCCAGCGGCGCGGATCTGGTGGTGTTCTGCGGGGACCTGACCTGGGGTCCCGAACCCGACGGCACGGCCGGGCTGGTCGCGGCGCTCGGCGAGCGCGCGGTGTGCGTGCGCGGCAACGGCGACCGTTTCGTCGGCGAACTGCTCGCCGGCAAGCCGCCGACCACGCCGCGCGAGCACTGGGTGCCAGGCCGCCACTCCCCCGGGGCCGCCGCGTTCATCGCGGGCTTCCACTTCAACGTGGTGGTGGAGATCGCCGGCCTCGGCTCGGTGCGCTTCTGCCACGGCTCGCCGCGCAGCGACAACGAGCTGATCACGCCGGGCACGCCGCAGGAGCGCTTCCGCGAGCTGGCCGCCGGGATCGACGAGCGCATCCTGGTCAGCGGGCACAGCCACCTCCAGTTCGACCGGATCGTCCCGGACGGGGAGGGCGGCGGCTGGCGCAGCGTCAACCCGGGCAGCGTCGGCCTGCCGTACCACGAGGGCGAGCCCGGGATCGCCTGCTGGGCGCTGCTCGGGCCGGGCGTCGAGCAACGCCGCACGCAGTACGACGTCTCCGAGGCCGTCAGGCGCAGCGTGGACGCCGCCGACCCCGGCTGCGACGCCTACACCCGGCTGTTGCTCACCCCGCCGAAGCCCGCCGAGATCATCGCGCTGGCCGAGGCCGAGATCTTCGCGGACTGACGTTCCGGCCCCTGGTGCCAGGGCAACCCGGCCTTCGCCCGCAAGCGAAGCGCGCCAGGGCGCCCTATGGCAGGGCACGGGCACGCTCTCGCACTGTGGTTGGTGCGTGGGCGTGCCCGCAACGTAGCCAGAGATCGTCATGGAGCGGCGAGCAGGGCGAAAGCCAGCTGCCACGGCACCAGGCCGTACCTCTTGGATCATGTAGATCCGGATCGGTGGCTTCGGCGGGGTGAGCAGTCCTCGCCCTCGATTACCTGCTCAGCGCAGGCCGAGCAGGTAATCGAGGGCGAGCTGGTCGAGCTGCTCGAAGGCCATGCCGCGCTCGGCGGCGGCGTTCGCGTCGAAGTCCTCGTACGCGGAGCGGTCGGCCAGCAGGTCGGCCAGCGACTCGCCCTCGCCGAACGTGGTCTGCGCGAGCTGGTCGAGCCGGGAGGCACGCAGCGCGGCCTGGACCTCGGGGTCGGCGCGGAACGCCGCGGTCTTGTGCTTGAGCGCCAGGTAGTTGCGCATGCACCCGGCGGCCGAGGCCCACACGCCGGCGAAGTCCTCGGTGCGCGGCGGTTTGAAGTCGAAGTGCCGCATGCCCTGGTACCCGGCCGACTCCAGCAGGTCCACCAGCCAGAACGCCTGACGCAGGTCGCCGGCGCCGAAGCGCAGGTCCTGGTCGTACTTGATGCTCGACTGGCCGTTGAGGTCGATGTGGAACAGCTTGCCGTGCCACAGCGCCTGCGCGATGCCGTGCGGGAAGTTGAGCCCGGCCATCTGCTCGTGGCCGACCTCGGGGTTCACGCCCACCAGCTCGGGGTGCGCCAGCTGCTGGATGAACGCCAGCGCGTGGCCGACGGTCGGCAGCAGGATGTCGCCGCGCGGCTCGTTCGGCTTCGGCTCGATGGCGAAGCGCAGGTCGTAGCCCTGTTCGAGGACATAGTCGCCGAGCAGGTCGAAGGCCTCCTTCAGCCGGTCGAGCGCGACGCGCACATCCTTGGCCGCGCCGGACTCGGCGCCCTCGCGCCCGCCCCACGCCACGTAGACCGTCGCGCCGAGCTCAGCCGCCAGGTCGATGTTGCGGATGGTCTTGCGCAGCGCGAACCGGCGCACGTCCCGGTCGTTGGCGGTGAAGGCGCCGTCCTTGAACACCGGGTGCAGGAAGAGGTTCGTGGTGGCCATCGGCACGCGCATGCCGGTCTCGTCCAGCGCCGCGCGGAAGCGCTTGACATGCGCCTCGCGCTCGGCGTCCGAGGAGCCGAACGGAATGAGGTCGTCGTCGTGGAACGTCACGCCGTACGCGCCGAGTTCGGCCAGCCGGTGGACGGTCTCGACCGGGTCGAGCGCCGGGCGGGTCGCCTCGCCGAACGGGTCGCGGCCCTGCCAGCCGACGGTCCACAGGCCGAAGGTGAACTTGTCGGCGGGCGTGGGGGTGAGGGACTGCGTCATCGCTTGCTCCCGGAGTTCGAAGAGGGCTAGCCTCTATTCGTAAACGCGGAATACAAATTACACCGCCCAAACTACTCCTTCGCGGCTCCCGACGGTATCCACCCCTCACGCGGGCCGCTCGTCCGGTCGAAAGGACTATGACAACGATGTCAGGTGCCGCAGCGCGCGTCGTGATCGGCGTGGACAGCTCCACTCAGTCGACCAAGGCCCTCGCGGTGGACGTGGACACCGGCGAGGTCGTCGGGCAGGGCCGGGCGCCGCACACGGTCAGCGGCGGCGCGGCGCGGGAGAGCGATCCGCGCGAGTGGTGGGAGGCGTTGGTCTCGGCGCTCGGGCAGACCGGTTTCGCGGACACCGCGGCGGCGGTCTCGATCGGCGGGCAGCAGCACGGCCTCGTCACGCTCGACGCGCAGGGCGACCCGGTGCGCCCGGCGCTGCTGTGGAACGACGTGCGCAGCGCCCCGCAGGCCGCGGCACTGGTGAAGGAGGTCGGCGCGCGCTGGTGGGCGGAGCGGATCGGCAGCGTGCCGGCCGCGTCGTTCACGGTCACCAAGTGGGCGTGGCTTCGCGAGAACGAGCCGGAGTCGGCCGAGCGGGTCACGGCGGTGCGGCTGCCGCACGATTATCTGACGGAGCGTCTGACCGGCCGGGGGACGACGGACCGCGGCGACGCGTCGGGCACCGGTTGGTGGACGCCGCAGGGTTACGACACTCGCGTGCTTGAGCGGGTCGGACTGGACAGCGCGCTGCTGCCCGAGGTCGTCGAGCCTGGAAAGCCGGCGGGCACTGTTCGTATCGACGCGGGACGCGGCGGATCGCCGACGCCGCTGCGCGAAGGTGTGCTGGTCGGCGCGGGCACCGGAGACAACGCGGCGGCGGCGCTCGGCCTCGGACTGCTGCCCGGCGCGCCGGTGCTGAGCCTCGGCACATCAGGCACCGTATACGCGGTGACGCGGGGCCGCCCGGCCGACCCGAGCGGAATCGTGGCGGGGTTCGCCGACGCGCTCAGCGGCTGGCTGCCGCTGGCGTGCACGCTCAACTGCACGCTCGCGGTCGACCGGTTCGCCACGCTGCTCGGGCTGGACCGCCAGGCCGTCGAACCGGGGGGCACCGCCGTGGTGCTGCCGTACCTCGACGGCGAGCGCACGCCGAACCTGCCGTTCGCCTCCGGGCTGCTGACCGGGCTGCGGCAGGACACGACGCCGGGCCAGCTGCTCCAGGCCGCATACGACGGCGCGGCGTTCTCGCTGCTCGCAGCCCTCGACGACGTGTTGCGCGAGGGCGGCGAGCAGCTCGCGTCGGACACGCCGATCCTGCTGATCGGCGGCGGGGCGCGCGGATCCGCCTGGCAGGACACGGTGCGCCGGCTGTCCGGGCGGCCGGTGCAGGTGCCGGCGGCCGAGGAGGTCGTGGCGCTCGGCGCGGCCGCGCAGGCCGCCGGGCTGCTGACCGGCGAGCCCGCGGACGAGGTGGCAAGACGGTGGCGTACTGATGCCGGACCTGTGCTCGAACCGTTGCCCCGCGACGACACATCCCGTGCCCTCATCGCGGATACCCTGCAACGAGCCGAAGCAGGTGGCCTGTTCGGGACCGGTTTGGCCGATCGCCGGGCAGCTGGCGAAGGTTAACCCGTTAAGCCGGGAGAGTCACGCCACCCGCTCAAGGCGGATCGGATCGGAGAGCCGAGGAGGGGCAGCGTGAGCGACCCGGCGGACACGCAGCCCACCGACGCGCAGCCAGCCGGCACGCGGCCGATTGAGACACAGCCAATTGAGACACGGCCGACTGACACACGGTCGATCGGCGCGGCCCGGCCGCGCGGCGCCCGCGCCGAGCACGGCGGGGGCCCGGCGTCGCAGCAGGGCATGCGGCGGCAGAACCTGGCGCTGGTCATGGGCGCGCTCGCCGCGCACGGCCCGAGTTCGCGCGCCGAGGTCGCCGAGCGCACCGGGCTGACCAGGGCCGCGGTCGGCAGCCTGGTCAACGAGCTGGCCGCGGCCGGGCTGACGACCGATCTCGGCCTGGCGCCCAGCGGCCGGGTCGGCCGGCCCGGCACCGCGCTGGCGCTGAGCGGGCAGGGACCGGCGGGGCTCGGCCTGGAGATCGCGGTCGAGCATCTGGGCGCCTGCGTGATCGACCTGCACGGCACCGTGCGCACGTGGGTCGAGATCGAGGCGCCGAACCGAGGCCGCAAGCCGGGCGAGGTGCTGGCGGAGCTGAGCGACGTGGCCGCCGCCGCGCTCCAGCACGCCGCGGCGCAGGGACTGCACCCGGTCGGCACGGTGGTCGCGGTGCCCGGCCTGGTGGACGCCGCGAGCGGCACCGTGGAGCAGGCGCCGAACCTCGGCTGGCGTGACGTGCCCGTCGCGGCGTCGCCGGCCCAGTGGCTGCCGGCGACGCTGCGGGCGGTCCCGGTCGAGGTCGACAACGAAGCGAATCTCGGCGCGCTGGCGGAGCTGTGGCACGGCTCGACCCGCCCGCCCGACTTCGTGCACGTCTCCGCGCAGGCGGGCATCGGCGCAGCCGTGGTGATCGGCGGACGGCTCTTCCGCGGCGCGCGCGGGTTCGCCGGCGAGTTGGGGCATGTCCCGGTGCAGCCGGACGGTCCCGTGTGCACCTGCGGCGCGCGCGGCTGCCTGGAGCAGTACGCGGGCGAAGAGACCGTGCTGCGCGCGGCGGGGCTGGCCGGCGTGGGCGGCGACCACATCAAAACGCTGACCGACGAGGCGCTGGCCGGGAACCGGCGGGTGCTCGACGCGCTGGACCGGGCGGGCCGGGCGCTGGGCACGGCCCTGTCCGGCGCGGTGAACCTGCTCGACCCCTCGGCGCTGGTACTCGGCGGCGCGTATGCGGAGCTCGGCGAGTGGCTGCTGCCGGGCATGCGCGCCGAACTCGCGGCGCGCGTCACCGTGCGGCCGTGGAATTCCGAGGCGCTGCAACCGTCCGAACTCGGCCGGCGCGGCCCGCTGCTCGGCGCCGGCACAGTGACGATCAGGCGCATCATCGAGGACCCCGCGCGTTACGCTGCCTGGCGCAACACGCGTGAGGTACGTAAAAGCAGCTGATCGGCACGCCGTGGGTCGTTAGTGTCTCGATATATGCAGAGCCCACAAACGTCGCGCACACCTTCCGCGGCGTTGCCCGAGACAGCATTGCCCAAGACAGCACCACCTGAGACAGCGCTGTCTGAAACAGCGTTGCCAGACACGCTGCGCGGAACACTGGTGATGTTGCGCCCCGCGCACGATGCCGACATCCCCGCACTGGTCGCGATCCGCGCAGACCCCGAGGTGTACCGCTGGTGGCGCGGCGGCGAGGACCTGGCCGCGACCGTCGCCGACGAGTTGGCCGACGACGAGGCGCACAGCCTGGTGATCGAGTACGAAGACCGGATCGTCGGCCTGATCCAGTGGTCGGCCGAGGAGGAGCCGGACTACCGTCACGCGTCCATCGACATCTACCTCGACACGGCAGTTCACGGCCACGGGCTCGGGAGCGATGCCGTGCACGCCGTGGCGCGTCACCTGATCGCCGATCACGGGCACCATCGGATCACCATCGATCCGGCGGCGGACAACCAGGCGGCGATCCGCTGCTACGCCAAGGTCGGCTTTCGCCCGGTCGGCCTAATGCGCCGCTACGAGCGCGGCGCCGACGGCACCTGGCACGACGGCCTACTGATGGATCTGCTGGCCGATGAGCTCACCGATCCGAACGGAAGCCCGGCCAGTGTCGAAGAGCCCGGACCAGAAGAGTCCGGAAGAACTGCGCGCGGCGGCGGGTTGTAGCTGGCGCGGCCGTGGTAGGCAGGTCGCCTGGCGATGAATGCGGAGACTGAGAAGGAGGCCGTCATGGCGACGGTACGCGCGGTGTGGAACGGTCAGGTGATCGCCGAGAGCGACCAGACCGTCGTGGTCGAGGGCAATCAGTACTTCCCGCCG
>NZ_DASYZI010000441.1:0-2868 GCF_035946395.1 Actinocrinis sp. | reverse complement strand
CCCGCGCTGCGGCGCCCGCGCCGCGGCGTCGGCCGGCGTGCCGCTGCCGGCGGGCAACGCCGCCGGTCCCGGGCCCGCAGTGGCCACCGCCCGGCCGAGACCGGGAAGCAGCGTGGCCACCTGTCGGCCCAGCAGCCGCTGCGCGCTCTCGCCCTCGAACAGGTCGAGGGCCACGGTGTTGGCGTTGACGACCACTCCCGCCGCGTCCACGAGCAACAACGCGTCCGGCAACGCGTCGAGTATCGCCGCGAGGCGGGAGGCAGAGCGGCCGGATGTACGGCTCAATGGGTCCTGCCCTCCACTCGCTTTTCCAGCCCGACCCGCCGGACGGATCGGTCGACATACGCCCCGCGGTTTCCGAGGCGGGCGCCGTGCGCACCACCGGACCGCCGTGGCCGATACGGCCCGGAGCGGATTCGTGGGTCCGACTATCCCATACGCCGCGCCGCGGCGGGAGGACTCGCACCACGACAGACGCGGCCGATCCGCCGCCGAGTTGCCTGTCGCGCGGCAGTTCGCCCGCCGGCCGAGCGGGCCCGGATTTGTTTTGTCGGGTCGTCTCCGGTCCGGGTATGCTGTGCGGGATCGTACCAAGCCAGTCACCGGCGGTGGCTCGAAATGGTGCGATGTGTGCTTGCGTGATGCGTGTTCGTGTTCAGGCACGCTCAGGCACGAGGAGGCTTCGCCTAGTCCGGTCTATGGCGCCGCACTGCTAATGCGGTTTGGGTCTCAAGCCCATCCGGGGTTCAAATCCCCGAGCCTCCGCTCAGGCCCCCACCCGCGAGGGATGGGGGCCGTTTCCATTCACCCGCTCAACCGTTCGCCCACTCGACCGCTCAAAACTCGCATCCCACCGCGACCCGACTGTTCCCGGCTCCCCGGACCTGTCTCCCGAAGAGCCCCCCGGAACTTCCCGGAACCCCGGATCTCTCCCGCAGTCGGGTCCCGTCAGTTCCTCAGTTCCTCAGCTCGACTCCAGCAGCTGGCCCAGCCGAGCCGCCAGCGCCAGATCACCCAGTTCCCGGACCGGATGCCAGCGGTGTACCGGGGCGTCCCGCCCCGTCAGCTGCGGCACCACCGCCCCGGTCCGGAACGCGAACCGGAAGTCGAAGTGCCGGTGCGCCGGCTCCGCCTTGACGTCACTGGCCGGGATCGGGTGCACGTCGATGTGGATCGGCAGCGCGTCCTCACCACCACCAGCGCCACCACCGATGCCGTCGACGCCGCCGACCGGCTCGATCTCGTCGGACGCGATCCCGCACTCCTCGGCCAGCTCCCGCAGCGCGGTCGCCGTCAGCGACTTGTCCTCCGGCTCGCAGTGCCCGCCGGGACTGACCCACCGCCCGAGTCCGCGGTGGTGTACTTGCAGCATTCTTCCTTCGCCGTCGAGCAGCACCACGCCGGCGGTGATGTGCGCCGGGTAGCGGCGGCGCGAAGTGAAGTCGAAGCCCTTGCCCAGCGCCGCCAGCAGCGGAGCCAGCGCTTCCCGCTCATCGGGATGCAGCAGTAGATAAGCGTCGACGGTAGCGGTGATCTTCTCTAGGTGGATGGCCATGTGTGGTCCGTCCTACTGCGGGATGTGCGCGACAATCATGACAACGTACTTGGAACCGCGCTGGTGCCCAAGGTTAAGGGAGAACGACGGAACACGCGATCGCGGCGTATATGGGTGTCTAGCGTAAGCCTGAGACGTCGTCATAGAGTCACATTCGTGGATCCGATCAGGAATCCCTACGCACCCGGCGCCGGACAGCGCCCGCCCGAGCTGGCCGGCCGTGCCCGTGAACTCGACCAGTTCGACGTGGTCTTGGAGCGCATCGCCAAAGCACGCCCCGAACGTTCCCTGGTGCTGACCGGCCTGCGCGGCGTCGGAAAGACGGTTCTCCTCAACGCCCTGCGCTCGCAAGCCATCGGCCGCCTGTGGGGCACCGGCAAGATCGAGGCACGACCCGACCAGACACTGCGCCGTCCCGTCGCCGCCGCACTGCACATGGCGCTGCGTGAACTGGCCCCCCGCCACCGCGACCCGGAGCGGATCGACTACGTCCTCTCCGTCATCAAGGCCTTCGCACTGCGCGACCAAACCGGCCAGCCCAAAGGCGCCCCGCGCTGGCAGCCCGGCATCGACGTCCCCGCCGCCCGCGGCCGCGCCGACTCCGGTGACATCGAAATCGACCTGACCGAACTGTTCACCGACGCCGCGTCCGTCGGCACGGACCTCGGCGTGGGCATCGCACTCTTCGTCGACGAGATGCAGGACGTCCCCGCCGTCGACCTCTCAGCCCTCTGTGCAGCGTGCCACGAGCTGTCCCAAACAGGCGCCCCGCTGATCATCGTAGGTGCAGGCCTCCCACACCTCCCCATGCTCCTGTCCAGCTCGAAGTCATACTCGGAGCGCCTCTTCCGCTACCACCGCATCGACCGCCTGGACCGCACCGCCGCAGACCACGCATTAACCGCCCCCGCACTGCGCGAAGGCGTCGACTTCACCCCCGACGCCCTAGATGCCCTCTACGACGCGGCCGACGGCTACCCCTATTTCATCCAGGCGTACGGCAAGGTGGCCTGGGACGCCGCACCCGCCACCCCCATCACCGCCGAGGACGTCAAGGTGGCGGCTCCCGAAGCCGAAGCCGAGCTAGCGGTGGGCTTCTTCGGCTCCCGCTACGAGCGCGCCACCCCCGCCGAGCGCGAATACATGCGCGCGATGGCCCTCCTGGGCGACGGCCCCGTGCCCACGTCCGAAGTCGCCACGTCACTAGGCCGCCGCCCGTCGTCACTGTCCCCAGCGCGCGACAGCCTGATCAAAAAGGGCCTCGTCTACGCCGCCGAACGCGGCGCCGTGTCCTTCACCGTCCCGCACTTCGG
>NZ_DASYZI010000440.1:0-6840 GCF_035946395.1 Actinocrinis sp. | reverse complement strand
GGTGCCGCGCCGCGAGTCCTGGCCGGCCAGCCGGACCGGCACGCCGTCCATCAGCAGCGAGCCGAACGCCAGCGTCTCGCCCATCGCCCAGTCGATCGTGCCGTCGGTGACCATCTGCGCGCGGCGCTGCAACTGCGGGATGACCCGCGGATGCGCGTCGAAGCCCTCCGGCAGGTTGACGTGCACCTCGACGATCCGCTTCACGACCTCGTCGCTGATCGCGGTGTTCACCGGAGCCGGGAACGGCACACCCTCGTCGGTGTGTCCGTTGACGTTCAGTGAGGACGGGACCGCAGGCTTCGGCGCGCTGTCCTTGGTCTCCGCGAAGACCTGCTCCAGCTTGGACTGGTAGTCCTTGAGCGCCGCCTCCGCCTCCTCAAGGGTGATGTCGCCGCGGCCGATCAGCGCCTCGGTGTACAGCTTGCGCACCGAGCGCTTGGCCTCGATCAGCTGGTACATCAGCGGCTGGGTCATCGAGGGGTCGTCGCCCTCGTTGTGCCCGCGCCGCCGGTAGCAGACCATGTCGATCACGACGTCCTTGTTGAACGCCTGGCGGAACTCGAAGGCCAGCTGCGCCACGCGCACGCAGGCCTCGGGGTCGTCGCCGTTCACGTGGAAGATCGGCGCTTCCACCATGCGGGCGACGTCGGTCGCATAAACAGACGAGCGTGAGAACACCGGCGACGTAGTGAAGCCGACCTGGTTGTTGACCACCAGGTGGATCGTGCCGCCGGTGCGGAAGCCGCGCAGCTGCGACATGTTCAGCGTCTCGGCGACCACGCCCTGGCCGGCGAACGCGGCGTCGCCGTGCATCAGGATCGGCAGCACGGTGAAAGCGCTGCCGGCCTTGTTGATGATGTCCTGCTTAGCCCGCACGTAGCCCTCAAGCACCGGGTCGACCGCCTCAAGATGCGAGGGGTTGGCGACCAACGAGACCTTGATCTGCTTGCCGGACAGCGAGGTGAAGGTGCCCTCGGTGCCGAGGTGGTACTTCACGTCGCCGGAACCGTGCATCGACTTCGGGTCGAGGTTGCCCTCGAACTCGTTGAACACCTTGCCGTACGGCTTGCCCACGATGTTCGTCAGCACGTTGAGGCGACCGCGGTGCGGCATGCCGATCGCCGCCTCGTCGAGACCGGCCTCGGCGGCGGCGGAGATGACCTGGTCGAGCAGCGGGATCGCCGACTCGCCGCCCTCCAGCGAGAAACGCTTCTGGCCGACGTACTTCACCTGGAGGAACGTCTCGAAGGCCTCGGCGGCGTTCAGCCGGTTGAGGATGCGCAGCTGCTCCTCGCGGCTCGGCTTGTTGTTGCCGTTCTCCACCTTCGACTGGATCCAGCGGCGCTGCTCCGGGTCCTGGATGTGCATGTACTCGATGCCGACGGTCCGACAGTACGAGTCGCGCAGCACGCCGAGGATGTCGCGCAGCTTCATCAGCGGTTCTCCGCCGAAGCCGCCGGTGGCGAACTCGCGCTCCAGGTCCCACAGGGTCAGGCCGTGCGAGACCACATCGAGGTCCGGGTGGCGGCGCTGCTTGTACTCAAGCGGGTCGGTGTCGGCCATCAGGTGGCCGCGGGTGCGGTACGAGTCGATCAGTTCGATGACGCGCGCGGTCTTGCTGATGTCGTTCTCGTGCGAGGCGGCGATGTCCTGGATCCAGCGCACCGGCTCGTAAGGGATGCGCAGCGACTCGAAGACCTTGTCGTAGAACTCGTCCTCGCCGAGCAGCAGCCGGTGGATCCCGCGCAGGAACTCGCCGGACTGCGCGCCCTGGATGATCCGGTGGTCGTAGGTCGAGGTCAGCGTCATGACCTTGCTGACCGCGAGCCGGGCCAGGGTCTCCTCGCTGGCACCCTGGTACTCGGCCGGGTACTCCATCGCCCCGACGCCGAGGATGGTGCCCTGACCCCTCATCAGGCGCGGTACGGAGTGCACCGTGCCGATACCGCCCGGGTTGGTGAGGGAGATCGTGGTACCGGCGAAGTCGTCCGCGGTGAGCTTGTTGTTGCGGGCCTTACGCACGATGTCCTCGTACGCCTGCCAGAACTCACGGAAGTCCATCAGTTCGGCGGCCTTGATCGAGGGCACCACCAGTGAGCGTGAGCCGTCCGGCTTGACCAGGTCGATCGCGAGGCCGAGGTTGATGTGCTCGGGGGTGACCACCGCGGGCTTGCCGTCGGCCTGCGCGTACGAGGCGTTCATGCCCGGGATGGCCTTGACCGCCTGGACCATCGCGAAGCCGATGAGGTGGGTGAAGGAGACCTTGCCGCCACGGGCGCGCTTGAGGAAGTTGTTGATGACGATGCGGTTGTCGATCAGCAGCTTCGCCGGGACCGCGCGCACCGAGGTCGCGGTCGGCACTTCGAGCGAGGCGTCCATGTTGGCCACGACGCGGGCGGCGGGCCCCTTGAGCACGGTGATCTGCGCGCCTCCGCCTGAGGGCGTCGAGGCTGCGGGCGGGGCGGTGATGGCGGCGTCACGCGGCACGCCGCTGGCCGGGGAGACCGCGACCGGGGTGGGCTTGGCCGCGATGCCGAGGCCGGGGCTGCCCGTGAACGGCGCCACCGTTCGTCCAGTCGGAACAGACTGTCCGGTCGCAGCGGTTGGCGCGGGGGCGGTTGTGGCGGGAGCCGGGGCTGCGGCGCTCTGGGCAGCGTCGGGGGCCGGGGAACTCGGCTGGACCGGCCGGGGCGCCGTCGCCGGGGCGCCGCTGGCGGTGGGGCCGTCGCTGGGCTGGTAGTCGGCGAAGAAATCCCACCACGCCTTGTCCACGGAGGCCGGGTCGCGCAGATACTGCTGGTAGATCTCGTCGACGAGCCACTCGTTGGGCCCGAACTCGGCCGCGGTGTGCGCGGCGGTGTGGTTCGGGCCGCCCACTACCGGTTCGGCAGTGGCCGCCTCGGTCGTGGCCGACTCTGTTGACGCTGACGTGGACTGTGGCGACACGGCGGGTTCCGCCCTCTTCCGCTTCGTAAGATCCCTGTTCTGGCTGCGCCTGTGAACAGCCGGATGCCTGAGGGGAGGTCCGCGTCGGTCGATCAGGCCCTGCGGGAACCCCAGCGGGCAGCGGTAGTCCAGATTACGCTTGTTCCGGCGTCGATCACGGCGCAGGGTCGTGAACAGCGACGAGTATCACACCCTCCATCGCGATTACCACCCAGGCTGATGGTAACCCGATAGCCCGGAATGACTACGCCTTCCAGCGTCCACGATGTAGTCAATGCCGTCTCACCATGAGCGCATTCCTTGTCTCAAACACGCCACGCCGACACGCCGCGTCTGTGCGTGTAGAGGGGCGCCTCAGCTCGGCAGCGGTCCGGTCGGCAGGTCCACCCGGATCAACGCGCCGCGCGTGGACGGGGCGACCTCGATGGTGCCGCCGTGCAGTTCGACCGCCCACCGCGCGATGGCCAGGCCGAGCCCGGTCCCGCCTCCGGTCGGCTGTCCGCCGCCGTCGCCGCCGCGGGTGAACCGCTCGAAGACGCGGGAGCGCTCGACCTCGGGGATGCCCGGACCTTCGTCGGCCACCTCGATGCGCACCCCGCCGCCGGGCCGAGCCGTCGCGCCGACGCGCACGATGCCGCCCGGGGGAGAGTGCTTGGCCGCGTTGTCGACGAGGTTCGCCACCACCTGGTGTAGGCGCGACTGGTCTGCACGCGCGGTCAGCCCGGCCGGCCTGACCGACAGTACGAAGCGGACCGGCCGCCCGGTCGCCGCGGCCTCCTCGACCGCGCGCGAGAGGAACGGCTCGACCGCGAAGTCGGACAGGTCGAGCGGCACCGCTCCGGCTTCCAGCCGGGAGAGGTCGAGCAGTTCCTCGACCAGCCGCCCGAGCCGCTCGGTCTGCGTCAGTGCGGCCTTCACCGCGGCGTCGTCCGGTCCGGTGACCCCGTCGACCACGTTCTCCAGCACGGCGCGCAACACGGAGATCGGCGTGCGCAACTCGTGCGAGACGTTCGCGATCAGTTCCCGCCGCTGCCGGTCCGCCGCCTCCAGATCGGCCGCCATCTGGTTGAACGCTCTGCCGAGTTCGCCGACTTCGTCCCGCGACGATGCGCGGATCCGGCGGCTGTAATCCCCGGCGGCCATCGCGCGGGCGGCGGCGGTCATGTGCCGCAGCGGGGATGTCATACCGTGCGCGAGGATCTGCGTCACGATCATCGACAGCACGGTGGCCGTGATCACGACGTACCGCGCCCGGATGCCGATCGACACGCCGATGGCGGTGAACGACCCGGCGAAGGTCACGCTCGCGATCACCAGGATGCCGAGCTTGGCCTTGATCGACCGCACCGGATCCAGCGGCCGCAGGTCGCGCCAGAGCTGTTGCAGCGGTTCACGCCGATAGCGGGGCCGCAGACGCCCGCCGGATCCGTTCATGGCAGTCCGTTCACGGCAGTTCGCCGGGCGCCGCGAGCTCCGGCTGCGCCGGGGCGACGAAAACCTGTGCCTCCAGCGCGTATCCGATCCCGTGCACGGTGCGGATCCATTCCGCGCCGATCTTCTTGCGCAGGGCCTTGACATGTGAGTCCACGGTTCGGGTGCCCGAGGCGTCGGCCCAGTCCCACACCTCGGCCAGCAGGGACTCCCGCGAGGCGACCATGCCGGGCTTGCGCGCCAGGCAGCCGAGCAGGTCGAACTCGATCGGCGTCAGGTGCACGTCCGCGCCGTCGACCCGCACCCGCCGCGCCGCCCCGTCGATCTCCAGCAGAACCCCGGCGGCTCCACCGGCCTCGTCGTCCTGCCCCCGGGCCTGTGCGTATCCACGCAACCGCAGCGGCCCTTCGTCGTCGGCCGCGGTGTCCTGCGCTGCGTTAGCAAGCGTCTGCTGACGCACGACCTCGACCCGGCGCAACAGCGCCTGCACCCGTGCGATCAACTCCCGCATCGAGAACGGCTTGGTCAGGTAGTCGTCGGCCCCGGACCCGAGCCCGGCGAGCAGATCCGGTTCTGCGTCCCGCGCGGTGAGCATGAGCACAGGCGTCGGCCAGTCGCGCTGGATCCGCCGACACACCTCCAGCCCGTCGAACCCGGGCAGCATCACGTCAAGCACCACCGCGTCCGGCCGGTGTTCACGCACCGCCGCAACCGCTCCCGGCCCGTCCCCCGCGTGCAACGTGTCGAACCCCGCCGCAGCCAGCCGCGCGACCACCGCGTCCGCGAGTGTCGGCTCGTCCTCCACTACGAGGATCAAGCGCTGCGCAGGAGTGTCCATGTCGGGCAGCTTAGTTAGCCGACTCGATGTTAGGTTCGGCGGTGCAGCTGAGAAGACGCGAATTCCGACGGCGCGGTCATACGGACGGCGGCAGGAAGAGTTGAGGAGACGTCGATGGCGCAGCAGTTGACGCAGACGCCGCAGTGGCAGGCCCTGGCCGACCACCGGGAGAAGTTCGGCGGGACGCACTTGCGTGAGTTGTTCGCGGCAGACCCGCAGCGCGCGGCGAAGCACACCCTGGCGGTGGGGGATCTGACCGTCGATCTCTCGAAGAACCTGGTCACCGGCGAGACGCTGGAGCTGCTGCTCGCGCTGGCGCGGGCCCGCGGGGTGGAGGAACTGCGGGACGCGATGTTCCGCGGCGAGAAGATCAACGTGACGGAGAACCGCGCGGTGCTGCACGTGGCGCTGCGGGCACCGAGGTCCGCGCGGATCGAGGTCGACGGCGAGGACGTCGTGCCGGCCGTGCACGAGGTGCTGGACCGGATGAGCGAGTTCGCCATGCGCGTCCGTTCGGGGGATTGGAAGGGCCACGCGGCCGACGGGCACACCGGCAAGCCGATCCGCAACGTCGTCAACATCGGCATCGGCGGCTCGGACCTGGGCCCGGCGATGGCGTACGAGGCGCTGCGCGCGTATGCGGACCACAACCGGGTGTTCCGCTTCGTGTCCAACGTGGACGGCGCCGACCTCTACGAGGCCACCCGGGACCTGGACCCGGCCGAGACGCTGTTCATCATCTCCTCGAAGACGTTCACGACCATCGAGACGATCACCAACGCCGTCTCGGCGCGCGCCTGGCTGCTGTCCGGCCTCGGCGGCGACGAGGCGGCCGTCGCGAAGCACTTCGTCGCGGTGTCCACGAACGCGGACGAGGTGGCGAAGTTCGGCATCGACACGGCGAACATGTTCGGGTTCTGGGACTGGGTCGGCGGCCGGTACTCGTTCGACTCCGCGATCGGCCTTTCGTTGATGGTCGCGATCGGCCCGAAGCAGTTCCACGAGCTGCTGGCCGGTTTCCGGACCGTGGACGAGCACTTCCGCCGGACGCCGCTGGAGCGCAACGTGCCGGCGCTGCTCGGGCTGCTCGGCGTCTGGTACGGGTCCTTCTTCGACGCGCAGACCCACGCGGTCCTGCCGTACTCGCACTACCTGAGCAAGTTCTCCGCGTACTTGCAGCAGCTCGACATGGAGTCCAACGGCAAGTCGGTGCAGCGCGACGGCGAGCCGGTGGCCTGGCAGACCGGCCCGATCGTCTGGGGCACCCCCGGCACCAACGGCCAGCACGCCTACTACCAGCTGATCCATCAGGGCACGAAGATCATCCCGGCCGACTTCATCGGCTTCGCCGAGCCGGTCACCCCCGCGGCCGACCCGCGTAACGCGCACCACGACATGCTCACGGCGAACTTCCTCGCGCAGACCGAGGCGCTCGCCTTCGGCAAGACGAAGGAGCAGGTCGAGGCCGAGGGCACCGCGGTGCCGATCGTCCCCCACCGCGTCTTCAAGGGCAACCACCCCACCACCACGATCATCGCCCCCAAGCTGACCCCCTCCGTCCTCGGCCAGCTCGTCGCCCTGTACGAGCACAAGGTCTTCACCCAGGGCGCCGTCTGGAACATCAA